>NZ_JAXHDE010000015.1:0-79603 GCF_037072005.1 Pseudogracilibacillus sp. SO10305
GAATTACCTTTTTCATTTCACTGGGTTTTGTCCCAGCCTCTTTTTGAATCGTTATTCTTGATTGGACTCTACTTTTTCAATGCTTGATGGATCAAAGGAAAGGCGTAATACTTCATCCCCTTTAAATGTACCACCTTCATGTTCGACTTCATATTGAACACGAGCTCTTAAGTTCATTGGAAGTTCATCTAGTTCAAACAGTTCTGAACGTCGCTCCATTTCGTCATTTACATGGCGGTCTATTGCCTCCAAGAATTCATTTGGACGTCGTTCTACTTGGAATCCAGTAATTGTTTTTTCACTTTGAAATAATAATGCAATTGTAAGGAATGTATTATCTTTCGTGATGACAGCGACTTGTGATAAGTAATTTGCCATGGCAGATTCTTCCTTTGCATCTTTTTTTAATGTTTGTAAATGAATCGTATATGTACCATTTTCTAATTCGATATTTGTTTTACTCATCTGTTCGTCCTCCTCATTTATTGTTCATCATGAATATATGGTGCCATTTCTTGTAGTACGTCTTCTGGCAATGCTTTTTCAATCATCGGAAAGATAATCCTTTCTTCTTTCCGTACATGTTGTTCGAGTAAATGTCCTAGTTCATGCATTTCCTCAATTAAAGGTGTAGTGGCATTGGTGATTTGTCTAATGAGCGAACGTATTTGTACATGTTCCACAAGCATTTCTATGATTAGTGGATCTTGAATATCTCCATACTGAGCATAGACAGGTAATAAAATTTCCTCTTCTTCACGAAAATGCGCTTGTCCATTTGGTTCCCAAAAATCAATCACTTCTTGACGGATTTCTTTATTACTTAATAGACTTTCCGATGTATTAGCTCGTCTAAGTTTTACACCTAGATGTAATGCAACCATATGGTGTCTGGATAAAGGTTGTAGTACTTCATGCCGTTTAATACCTTTTTTGCCACTTTCCATTTTGATCATCCTTTTTCATAAGAGGTTTTATCCATTTACAGTTTTTTCAATTAATTATTGGAAATTCACCAAACTAAACATTCATATCCCTCTAGAAAATTATAATTACGTATAATCACATTATAACATTCGAAGTACATAATTATGTTGTTATTTATAGTGATTTTAATTAACGATATGTAGGTTTATTTCCCTTCATATAATGTATCCTTCTTATTAGATATATAATTCCAAAAAGATCGTACGGTAATATATTGCATAGCTTGTTCGCTAGCATACATCCACACATTTCGTTTTAAATCAAATTGTTTGCTGCTTAATGGTAGGCAATATAAATCATCTTGGTTATTTAAAGTCAACCCAGTTAATATGGAATACCCTAAACCCGAACGGACAACCTCCTTGCAAGCCTCTGCATTATCAACCTCAATAACAGACTTGGGATGGGAATTAAAATGATCTGTCCACCAGTTATCAATTAAATTTTTTAAGGAAAAGTTAGTTTTATAATTAACCCTTGTCATATTTGGAATATCATTTAGCTCAACCTTATCTTTAGAAACAAGATAAATTCCATCAGATACCAAATGTTGTTTATAAGCACCCCATTCAATATTTTCTCTTAAAAAAGCAATATGAATCTTATTATTATGCAGTGATTCCGTTAAAGAAGGGCTAAATCCTGTAATAAGATCAATGGATACCTTATCATTTTTATTTAAAAAGTCTGATAGCAATGGAGGCAAAAGATACTGGGCAACCGCACTAGATGCGCCAATATATAACTTTCCTTGTACCCTATCATATGAAGAAAAAATATCTTCCTGTAATTTTTTCATATAATCCAAATGTTCTTTAGCATATTTTGCAACCATTTCTCCTTGTAGAGTAATTTGGTATCCTTTATTTGTTCGAGAAATGAGCTTGGTCTGAAAGAATTTCTCAATCTTTCTAATACGATATGTTATGGCTGGCTGGGATAAAAATAACTCACCTGAAATTTTAGAGAGACTTTTATTGTTATAAATAAGCATTATAATTTTCCAGTCTAAATCATCCATTAAACATCACCCCCCTTAAAATTATTTTATAACTAACTATAAATAATATTTAATTTTAATTATAACAAATGTAAGCTACAATGTGTATACGCATTCATTAGGATTATTAACAGTAGTTTTAGGAGGTTACAAATGGAACATAATGTTGGAATTATAGGGCTTGGTAATATGGGGAAGGAGATTGCAATGCGTCTATCGGCGAAGCATCAGGTATATGGATATGACGTTAGCGATATAAATAAAGCTGAAGTAGAGAAAGAAGGAGTAATATTTACTACACTGGAGGAGCTCGTTTTAAAATCGAAATATATCTTTTTATCACTACCTAATGCAAAAATTTCAAAAAGTATCTGTAAGGAAATTGTTTCATATATTAATTCAGAAATCATTGTTATCGAGACGAGCACTGTGCTACCACATGATGTGAAAGAGTTAGAGACTATTTTAAATGAACGCAACGTTAAAGTAGTCGATGCAGCAATTTTGGGCGGTGTAAAACATGTGAATGAAGGTAGAGCTAGCTTTTCTGTCGGAGGAAATGAAAACGCTATTTCGGAAATCACCGATATTCTGCTCACATTAGGAAAAGAGGTAAATGTGATTGGTAACTTGGGAACTGGAATGGCAGCAAAGGTGATTAATAATGGTATTGCCCATAATGTGATGGTACTGATTATGGAGGCAGCTAGCATTGGAAGGAAACTTGGTATCGAGCCAGATAAAATTTTTGGAATATTAAAAGGAGAAACAACCTTTGACCGTCCATTAAATTATCGATATAAAGAATTGGTGCAACAGCATCAGTATGAAGGGGGAATGTCTACACTTAATGCACAGAAAGATTCTACTTTGATTTTGGAATTAGCACAGCAGTTGAAGGTGCCAATTTTCACAATACAGGCTAGTCAGACAGTTTACGATATTGCTGTAAACGAAGACCTTGGGCATTTGGATTATGCATCAATTGCGACATTATGGGAGAAATGGTGCGAAATTAGTTTTCTGGACGAAAAGGGGGTAAAATAATAATGCGAAAATATCAAATGTACATTGACGGAGAATGGACAGAAAGCAGTGATAATGAAATGCTGGATTCCTTGAATCCGTATACTCAAAAGGTCTGGGCACAGATTCCACAGGCAGCTGAAAGCGATGTACAGCATGCTATTGAGGCGGCAAAACAGGCATTTCACAATGGTTGGAAAAATATGAGCGGAATAAAACGAGCCGCTTGCATGAATCGATTGGCTGATTTAGTTGAAGAAAATGCACAAACAATAGCTGAAGCAGATTCTATAGATAATGGTAAATTAATGAGAGAAACAGTGAAACAGGTTAGTTTTGCTGCACGGGCTCTGCGATTCTATGGAAGTTATGCTGATAAATTGTACGGTGAAATGATTCCGTTGGATAATACAGAGCTGTTTGATTACACAGTCAGGGAGCCATTGGGTGTTGCGGTGTTAATTACTTCTTGGAATTCACCGATTCAGCTTTTATCTAATAAACTAGCACCAGCATTGGCAGCAGGGAATACCGTCGTTATTAAGCCATCTGAACATGCTTCTGCATCAACATTGGAATTTATCAAATTTGTGGAAAAAGCAGGATTTCCTAAAGGTGTTATCAATGTGATAACCGGGGATGGAAAAGTTGGCAGCTTCCTGACAAATGCTGAAGGTGTTGATAAAATCAGTTTCACTGGCGGTCAGCTTGCGGCAAGGCTTATAGGGAAGAGTGCGGCTAGTAACTTTACTCCTTTAACACTGGAATTAGGTGGCAAATCCCCCAATATTATTTTCGAAGATGCAGATCTTGAGTTAGCAATACCAGGTGCAATGGCAGGGATCTTTGCTTCGACTGGGCAGACGTGCATTGCAGGCTCACGGCTCTTTGTACAAAAAAGTATTTATCGTCAAGTATGCGTTAAATTAAAAGAACGGGCAGAAGCAATAATTATTGGCGATCCGATGAAAGCCGAAACGGAAATGGGACCGATTGCTAATGAGCCTCAGTATAATAGCATTGTCAAAGTGCTTGAAAACTTGAAACAAGAAAAGGCAGAAATCATTACTGGCGGTATTGATGAAACTAGAAATCTGGGTGGTTTCTTTGTAAAGCCGACTATTGTGGTGAATGTCGATAATAAGATGGACATTGCACAAAACGAGGTGTTTGGTCCGATTCTATGTATTATTCCTTTTGAGACAGAGGAAGAAGCTGTTAAATTAGCGAATGAATCTGACTACGGATTAGCTTCAGGGATTTGGACAACCAATCTGTCAAGAGCACATAGAGTTGCGAAACAAATTGAGGCTGGAACAGTTTGGATTAATACGTACCGGACAAGCGCAATTCAGGCACCATTCGGCGGAGTGAAGAAAAGTGGCTACGGCCGTGAAAGAGGGATGCATTCTCTTTATGATTATACCCGGATTAAAAATGTCATGATTGATTTATCCAATGATGTAAGGGATCCATTTGCCATTAAAACAAATTAACAGGAGGATTTAAATATGAAAATGAAAAATAGTTTCATACTTGGTTTTGCGCTTATACTGATGATTGGGATTCTATCAGCATGCGGAGATTCTTCAAATGAAAGCAAAGGAAATAGTGATAAATTCCCTGAAAAAGCAATTACATTAATTGTGCCTTGGAGTGCAGGCGGCGGCACCGATACTGGTGCGAGAATTTTACAGCCATATTTAGAAGAAGAACTTGGACAGACTGTTACTGTTGTGAATAAAACCGGTGGTGGAGGCTGGGTAGGCTGGAATGAATTAGCGAATGCCAAGCCAGACGGCTATACTATCGGTTATGCCAATTCACCGCATATCATTACAGGTTACCTTAATCCTGAATTAAAAAGAGATAAGGACTTAGATGATTTTACAGCCTTAGGTATGCATGTCATTGATCCGGATACTATTTCCGTTCGCGAAGATGAAGATCGCTTTACAACGATGGAAGAGTTAATTGAATATGCGAAAGAACACCCTTTAACAGCTACTGCTACAGGTGAGGGTACAGATGAACACTTGGTTATTTTAAATATGAATAAAAAGTATGGAACTAAATTCGAACCAGTGCATTTCGATGGAGCAGCAGAGACACATACTGCAGTACTGGGAAAACATGTGGATGTTCTGGTTGGAAATCTTGGAGAAATTCTTTCCCTAAATGCGGATGGCAAGATTAATGTGTTAGGTGTGGCGGCAAAAGAAAGATCGGAATTCTTGCCGGATGTGCCAACATTGGAAGAACAAGGGTTTGAAATTTATCAGGAATCATCACGCGGTTTACTAGGTCCAAAAGATATGGATCCAGAAGTAGTTGAAAAAATTAAAACAGCATTGAAGAAAGCAATTGAGAATGAAGAGCATATTGATAAAATGGCTGATCTGGGTTTTGGCGTACATTATGAAGATGGAGATACATATATGAACGTTCTAAAAGAAGATGAACAGGCTGTAAAGGAGTTAAATGACTTATTAGGTTGGTAATAGATAGGGGGATTCCCCCCTTCTTATATTATAATATGTCGGATCTTTGGAGGATTTAAAATGAAATTTCGTATACATTACGATGTTTTTACTGGTTTATTTCTGTTAATTATATCTCTTTGTTTTTACTTTATGTCTGCTGGTTTTCCAAGTGAAGGAAAACTCTTTCCAGTAACGATTATTGTGTTACTCCTTTTATTCAGTGTATTAATAATGTTCAGTGGTATTAAGAAAACCTTGTTCAATAAGGAAGACACAACCAGTACAAATGGAGAAAATGAGGAAGCTTTCCAAAAAGAACAAATAAAGATTCCGCTTATTACATTGTTTTTAATCGTAGTCTATATAATTCTTATAGGTTATCTAGGCTTTTTTGTATCAACCATATTATTTATGACAACAGTATTGCTGCTCTTGAAGGTAAAAGGAATAAAAGGGTATTTATTTACTGTTATAGGAACCACTTTATTTTTGTATATTCTTTTTGTAAAGTTACTGCATGTAGCGATGCCGACAGGGTTACTGTTTTAGCCTAACCCTATCGTGTGACTGTATTTAGCGATCGTCTGAGTATAAAAAAAGAGGTGAATGATTTGGATCAGGCAATAATTCAACAAATATTAGCTAACTTATTTTCATTTCATACTTTAATTGCACTACTAATCGGTGTTGTAGGTGGAATGATTATGGGAGCTTTACCAGGGCTGAGTTCTACAATGGCAGTAGCATTATTGGTTCCAATTACTTTCGGAATGGAACCGGTTGCTGGACTTGTGATGTTAACTGCTATTTACACATCTGCAACCTATGGTGGAAGTTTATCAGCTATATTGCTTCATACTCCCGGAACTCCCGCTTCTGCGGCTACAGCTTTGGATGGTTATGAATTAACAAAGAAAGGACAGGCTTCGAGGGCGATCGGAATTGCTACTGTTTCTTCCATGATAGGAGGATTTATCAGTGGTTTAGCCTTGTTGTTTTTAGCTCCACCACTTGCTAAAGTTTCTTTGCTATTTAGTGCACCTGAATATTTATTTTTGTCTATTTTCGGTTTGACGATTATTGGTAGCCTTTCAGGAGGTTCGGTTATTAAGGGATTGGCATCTGGTGCAATTGGTCTTTTAATTGGCACAATTGGAATTGATATAATTACAGGTTTCCCAAGATACACCTTTGGGATTACTTCACTTGAGTCAGGGATTTCATTAATCCCAGCTCTAATCGGTCTGTTTTCACTTTCACAGGTCTTTATTTTATTGGAAGGCGGAAATACAGAAGAGAAAAGCAATGAAATTAAACAGTTGATTAGCAAATTAATTCCGAGTAAAGAAGATTTCAATAAAATATTCGCAACTATTTTACGTTCTTCGGGTCTTGGAGTGTTAATTGGTATTTTGCCAGGTGCCGGCGGTGATGTTGGTTCTTGGGTAGCATATAATGAAGCAAAACGTTTTTCGAAACATAAAGAAGAATTTGGAAAAGGAAGCATTGAAGGGATTGCAGGATCTGAAACTGCTAATAACGCTGTTACAGGAGGAGCGCTCATTCCTTTGTTAACACTTGGGATTCCAGGAAGCTCAACTACTGCAGTGTTACTTGGTGGTTTGATGATCCAAGGGCTTGTACCGGGTAATGATTTATTCACGGTACATGCGGATGTCAGTTATTCCGTAATTCTTGGGTTCTTAATTGCAAATATTTTAATGGGTATAGTTGGACTATTTGGCGCAAAGTATTTTATTAAAGTTCTAAATGTTCCGCAAAATATGCTGATCCCTATTATAATTGCACTATGTGTGATTGGATCGTATGCGATTAATAATAATGTTTTTGATATTTGTATTATGCTTATTTTTGGGGTAATTGGTTACGCAATGAGAAAAACTGGTTTTAGTCCAGCACCTGTTATTTTAGGGCTCATTCTTGGTCCAATTGCTGAGAAAAGTTTAGGCCAATCTATGGTAATGGCGCAGGGAGATTTATTTGGATACTTTGTTTCCCGCCCAGTGACAGTGGTGTTTATGGTTCTAATAGTTGTTACAGTAGTTTCTCCATTGATCATCAATGTGGTGAAGAATAGAAAAACTAATAATGTTTGATATATATGAGTAAGTAAAAACATTCTCCTAACGCTATAATCGTAGAGAGAATGTTTTTTACTGAATTAGAATGAGAAGACAGGGTCAAAAGCACAATTCTCTTTTTGGTGAAAGGCAATTGGAATTAAATTCATTCTATCAAACAAGTAGAAACAAGATTAGAGATAAGTTGAATCAGCAAACGGACTTTAGAAAATTAACTACCAAAGGTTGTAGAAGATCTACAGGACGAATCTAAAAACGTATATGATTAAATAGATAGAACGGGACATTATTTAGAAATGAACCTGATATTAAAAATGAGAAGAAACAGACAACACGAGAAATGGATATGGAAGGAAATTGTCAAAACCAGTTCAGGTATACTCGATATCAATAACTCATTAGTCTTTGATGCTTCGTTTAATCCAGAGTTGATTCCTAAATGAAGAACATACATTTCTGTCATTGGGAACTAAGTATGGAAAAGGAATGTTTCAATGGGCTATATCTAATAATAATGAAGAAGATTATGGATTTTCGGTATCTAATGAAATGGTATCTGATATTACCAGTCAAATTTTTTAAGAACTTGAAAAATGGCAAACAAGCTCTTAAAAAGATAATGTATTGGAGATTGTATACACATAATGAATGATTTATTCTGAAATTGGAAAACTAACCAAAAAAGAGCATCAATATGTGATAAGCTCACTAAAATGATATTTATGAAACAGAGAATTGGAATCAAAATGGGAAGGTGTTCATATCCAAACCTGAGCAATAGTTATCGATCAACTTTTTATTCATGATGATTAAAAAGATAGGGTGTTAAAGTACTTTGAATCATTTAAACTTATACACTTTATTTGAAAAACTCTTAACCTAAAAATTTTATTACTTTACATTTACAATTTTCTTCATATGATTAGATAGATATTTATTTTTTAATGCTTTAATTGTTACCACTATTTATGATACGGTTCACCGTACCGTTTAACGATGATAAAATTTATCAGGGAGTAAAATCAGTGACTATTTAATTGGGTCAGTAGACTAAAAAAGAGTAAGTTGTATTTCCACGACTTACTCTTTTTTAAACTTTCTTCATATCTAAGCCAAACATTAATAAATTATGTCTTTTGATATATTATATCCAGGAACTTTTTGAACTTATTTTCATTTAATTCAGTTAAACTTACATTTTTCCAATCACTAATATCGTTGAGAAACTCACCTATATTTGAAGAGATGTTTTGGATCCTTCTTAATTCTGCTAAGGGTTCTACCTTATTAACTTGTACTTGTATAGTATCAATCATTTCATCTAACTTTTTTTGCTGTTGCTCCCAAAAAGTTATATATTTAATTCGAGAATGAATATCATATATATCTGCTGAAAAACTATTGTGTTCAGAATGTAGATTACCAATTAAAGTAGAGTCCGATTTATCAAGAATTACCAATAGCATTTTATCTTTATATTCTCTATCCCTCATTACTTCATAAATTTCATACATACAATTAACAGACTTTAAATAATTATCGCTAATAATACTAATAACAAAATCATGCTTTCCTATAGATTCCATAAATTCTTTCAAACTCTCTTTAAAAGCAATATCACGTTCATCACGTTTTAGAACTATTCCCATTTTACTTAACGCCTCGTCAATAAAGTCTGCAAACAATTTGTCTGCCCAGCTATATGATAAAAATACTTTAGGATTTTCAGGTTCTATAACCCCTGGTTTCAATGATTCTACCCCATATATCGTATCCTCTAAATGTTCCCTAATATGATTTATTAGGTGAAGTACTACTTGATTATTAAAAGCATCGATATTGCTTTGGATTTTTTTCCCTACTCTATATCCACTTATGGCTCCTAAAAAATTATTATTATCATTCATGTACTTAAGTAGTTGATAAATAAACGATACTTCTTCTTTTTCTTGTAGTGGTAAATTAAACTTATCATTCCATGATTTATTAGCAATTACTTCTTTGATATCGATTACTTCTTGTACACATTCATTTAGGTAATCCTTTATTATTGGAGTATCGTCTATAAAGGTTAAGAACCTTTTCAAATCTTGTTGTTCTGTGCCATATTTTGTGTTTAAATATCTTGAAGAAACACTTCTGAAATCTCTACTTATTTTAAAAAGACTTTTATCGTTCATGCTCATATCCTCCACATTTTATACAATAAGGAGTAAGCCACTTATCAAGAACAGTAACTTTAAGCTTAACGTTACAACATTCTTTGTGTGCCATTATCAGTGTATCATCATTCTCATATAACGACTCTACTATTGGAGAGGGCTTTTTAAAACCCTTTGTTTTTATAATACCTTTGGTTCTTCGCTTGCTGTTAAAGCCTTTGAACGCATTGTATATTATTTCTTCAGCATAGTTTTTAGCGATAGACATTGATAAATCGATAGTTTCTTTAGTATAAAACGTGCTTACTTTGTTTGCTAACCCACATATTGGACAAAAAACTTCATCTTTATCAAGTGTTTTAAAGTACTGACCATTAATTTTGAATCTATTGTTGCAATATGGACATTGCATTGAGAAAAATCCATCTTCATCAAGTGGTATATCAATTTTAAAAGTGACATTACTGATTTTCATCACATCCTTCGAATAGTTTAGGAAGACTATTAAGTAAGGTTTATTCTTCTACTATCTCTAAAGGTGGTAAGCTATTAACTAAATCGACTGTTTGCACAGATACATTGATGATGCTTAGAAGCAAGTTAAAAATATACTTTTCATCATCGGAATATAAGTTAGGGTCATCGGTTATACCTGATTTCCTATCTGTCTTAACTTGATATTGATCCATAATCCATTCTATTGCCGAGCGACCATTTACCATATATTCATAAGCTTTTTCTGGAATGTTATTAATGGTTATATCACCATTATAAATAATAGAAGATTTGCTATTAATCAGTTTCCCTTCATTATTACGGATTCTTTCATATTTCATCTTATTAACTTTATACGATGGGTTTTCTTTTGATACAATCGTGACATCATGATAAGTTTCTATGTTTTCATAATCTATATGTAGATTAGATAGCGATTTTCCTATTCTAACAAATTCCATTTTATTTTTTAATAAAGGAATACGTGGTAATTCCTTTGTTAGATTATTTGAATATTCCTCTTTATATTCTTTTGAATGTAACAACGCATAAACGTAATAAAATATCTCATCATCATTTAATGTTAGTTTCTTTCTAATATATTCAGTACTATTAGATTCTTTAAAATCAAATAAAATATCCGTATTTGATAAGTATAGGGGAAATACTTGACCGTTATCTATCAAAGCTGATTCAGGAATACTATTTGTAACTAATACTGAAAAACCTTTCCGTGCACCTGGGCCTGCTATCATAATCACTTTATTATCAGTAGCAAATATTTCGTCGAACTTTCCCGGTCTAGCAATGACGGGTCTATCGAAATAAAGATATTTTTTGGTGAAAGGTCTATATTGAGATAATTTAATATTTTTCGAATCGAAGTCAATTTTTTCGTTTCTTAACAGTCTTCTTTTTAACTCGTCACTCCAACTAATTTTTGTTGAATCAATAGTGATTTTAGAAATTTTTTCATTTCTATCAGTTATATTTAATAGTCTATCAACTTCATCATTATAATTACTTATCATGTATCTAATGGATTTTTTTAATGTACTTATTGAAAAGTTAAAAACCCACTTATCCCTTTTAGTTTGAATTCCTATTGATTTAAAATTGTAAACAGAGTCACTCTCACCTTGCAATAAGGTAAACTTTAAAAAGTCTTGGTTTCTTTGATTAATCCAATCATTATTTTCATCAGGTGTGATTAATTTCCACTCTACATTATCGACGCTTCGAGTATTTTTTAATTTATTTAGTTTTTCATTTTTGTTCAAACCAATCCCAATATCTGAATAATAGATTTTTCTCACATCAGAATTATCTTTAATTAAAATTATTATTGCAACACCTGTCAAGATATCAAAGACATTTTGTCCTTCACGTTCAATTGCCTTTGTAGATCCCCCTCTTATAGAACCGAGTAAATTATAAACATAAATATGATTATAATCTTTATATAAACTCTTTCTTAAACCATCAGTACTTGTTTTGTCTAAGAATGAGTTAGCTGTTATAAATGCAACAATTCCCTTTTCCTTCAATCTATCTGTTGACCACCTAAGCGCCCTAATATATGAGTCGTACAATGTATGAGTAGCATTGGAAGCCGAATTATAAACATATGAATTAGCTATTGCAGTATCAACTGCCTCGTACCTAATGTTTTCATCATTATAATTACCCGTTCTATTCCTCGCTGAATAGGGAGGGTTGCCAATGATAGCAAATATCGGTTCTTCTTGTTGTCGTTTTAATCTTTCATTGTTCTCATTGAACAACACATCTTCAAAGGAATTTTCTTTTTCTGTACTTTCAAATGTATCCGTTAGTACTATTCCTTCAAATGGTACATATTCTCCACCATATAAACTATGGAACGTTTCTTCAATGTTGATTGCGGCGATGTAATAGCTAAGTAGTACAATTTCATTTGCATGAATCTCTTGTGTATATTTCCTCAATAAATCCTCTTTAGGTATTAATCCACTTTGCAGTAATCTTGTCACAAATGTTCCTGTTCCAGTAAATGGATCTAAGACATGGACACCTTCACTAGCCAGTGATTTACCAAAGTGCTTTTTAAGCACATCATCGACTGAATGAATGATAAAATCTACTACTTCGGTTGGCGTAAATACAATTCCTAATCGTTCCGTTGTTTCTTTAAAGCCAACTTTAAAGAACTTATCATATAGTTGAATGATGATGTCTTGTTTCGCCTTTAGGTTGTCAATACCTTCTGCACGGATTCGTACACTATCATAGAAGTCATCTAACTGCTCTTGCTCCTTTAATAAGCCTTGCTTATCTAGTAACTCTAAAATAGATTCCATTGCTTGTGATACAGGATTATTATTTACGAAGCTATATGTTTCAAATAAGGCTTCAAACACAGGCTTTGTTATTAAATGTTGGGAGAGCATTTCAATTGCTTGTTGTTCAGAGATTGAGTCATTAATGTTGTGACGAATACTTTTCATGAACTTCTGGAACTCTTTGTAAACAGTACTTGTCTTATCTTCTAGCATGACATTAATCCGTGTCATATGTTGCTGAGCGATTTTAGCAACATCTTCCGACCATTGCTCCCAGTAACGAACGTTACCTACTTTTTGAACAATCTTTCCATAAATCGCCTTTTCTAAATCGGATAAATTTTCCTCATCTAACTCTAACGCTAGCTGTTCGTTAATATCTCCCTCTTCTGGATATTCTAATCCACCTTCACCGGGAGCATCGCCAACTCCAATAATTGAAATTTGGTTTGGCTTCTTTTTATTTAATTCAAGCTTGTTAATCGTTGCATCAAACCGTTCATCGATAGAACGTAATGCGTTTAGGATTTCCCAGACAACTGCATATTTCTCGTTGTTGTCTAAGATAGAGTGAGCTTCTGCACCTGCTGGAACGCCGATTGGTAAAATAATATAACCATAATCTTTACCTTCTGCTGTTCGCATAACTCGTCCTACTGCTTGTGCTATATCAATCTTTGATTTACGTGGTTTTAAAAACATTACAGCGTCTAAGTCTGGTACGTCTACACCTTCCGTTAAGAAACGAGCATTAGATAGAACTCGACAAGTGTTATTTGGCACCTCACTCTTCAACCAATCAATCTTTTCATTCTTTTCAACAGCATTCATTGTTCCATCAGCATGTTGAATCTCTATGTTAAACTGTGAACCAGTCATGTTCTGTTCTTTATATAAATATTCATCTACAACAGTAGAGAACATGTCAGTAATCATTTTTGAATCCTTAATGGTACCTGTAAAGGCAATAGCTCTTTTCATTGGCAAGCCAAGTGTTTTGTTTGAATCACCATCACGCTTTACAAGACCGTTCCAGCAACCAATGATTTTGGTTACATCATCAAATTGTAGACCTGACTCTGTTTTAGAGAACATATCTTGGAATCGTCTAGCGATTACATCTTCGTCTACTGCTAAAACCATAACTTTGTAGTCAGTTAAAATCCCTCGACGGATTGCCTCGCCAAAACCAATTCGATGAAGTTCTTCACCGTAAATATCAGGGTCGTTCATATCTGCAACAACAACCGACTTTTCTTCTGCTTTTCTTTTTGCGTCTTCACCATATACACGTGGTGTTGCTGTTTGGTAAAGTCTTTTCTTTGCTTTGATATTGTCATTACTATGTACCTTAGTAAATGCAGAACCTTCTTGCCCTAACTCTGTCGTACCAGTTGTTCTATGTGCTTCATCACAAATGACTAAATCAAAGTCATAGAATCCTTGTTTCTGTGCATCAATGATTACATCAATAGATTGGTAAGTAGAGAAGACAGTTATAAATTCTGGTTGTTCTTTTTTCTCTTCGATAACCTTTTGATAGTCTAGAAGTTTTTCGGTGTTTGTAGTAGCTGGGAATCCAATGTCAGCAGTAGCAATATCTTCTAATTCTGTTCCGATTCTTTCCTTTGTAACTTTTCTATCGGAACATACTGCAATTGAATCCATAGCAAAGTTTATATCAGCATTCCAACCTCTTAATGTTTGTAACAGTAATTGAATACTCGGAACAAGGTATAAAACTTTAAACGTACCACTTGCTTTTTCTGCCATTCTCTCTGCAATAGCCATGGATGTAAATGTCTTTCCTGTTCCTGGTGCCATAATTAACTTTCCACGGTCTGCGTCCTCAAATCCTTGGATTACATCATTAATAGCAGGAACTTGATGGGGACGTGGAGTCTTTCGTTCTTGCAAGACAACCTTTTCAGGTGTAGTAAATGTGTACTCCGACCAATCGATTCTACTTTCTTTTAATTGGGATAGAGATATCCGCATAATGTTTTTATCTCGATCGCCTAGGGCAGTATCGGCATTTTTGGACCATTTATCAGTTGTAGTTATAATTAAACCTTCGTCATAATATTTTTTCCCCACCTCATTAAGAAATGAGTCTATATGTGATTTTTGAATCGTAGTATCTTTATCATAATATTTAGCTTGAATGGCAACTAGCTCACCTGTTTTGGCTTTCTTCGCTACCAAGTCAACCCCAGTATCAACTTTTGGTATGTTGTATTCTTCAGGTACTTCATTTAACATCCATACATTTTCAAATAGTCTTTGGTAGGTTGGCTCATTTTCTAAATATGTTTTTACAAGCAGTTCAAATAAGGTTCCTCTGTCTCTTTGCGTTCGATATTCTGTATCTATTTCTTGAACTAATGAAATAAAACTTTTAGCACTTTCTTTATACATTTATAAATCCCCCTCGTATGCGTACAAGTTTGAAATAATATAGGCTTTCATTATTCTTTTTCTACATTAATTATAGCATAGCAAGTACTACTTCTCTCCTACTTTACACATAGAGTGAGCGTTCTCCCTTTCGAATATATATTATAACCACGAATGAATACCTTTATCGTGTTTTGTTATTGAATGTGTAACTAATTTAAGAAGAAAAGGAGAATAAACATGAATTACATCCCAGTTATCAAGCTAAGACAAGAAATCCTTCAAGAAGCACCAATCAAATTTAAAAAGCTTAACAATGTCACTAATGTTGTCAGCTATGCTCAAGAGCTCATAGGAGACTACGACAGAGAAACGGTTATCGTCTTTGGTCTTAATACAAAGATGGATATTAATTTTATCTCTACAGTATCAGTTGGTTCGTTGAATTCAACAGTTGTTCATCCACGTGAGGTGTTTAAAGCGTGTATTATCCGTAATTGTGCTCAGCTTATTATTGCGCACAATCATCCTTCTGGTGATGTCAGTCCGTCGGCTGAAGACTTTCGATTTACCGATCGAATATGCGAAGCTGGTAAATTACTAGGAATTGAAGTTACAGATCATGTCATCGTTTCACCCACTCAGTATTATTCGTTTGTAGAAAAAGGTCACATTTAAATTAGGAGGTAGATTATATGGGTTATACATATCTAGCTATAGATATGCTCAATCAACATTTAGAAGAGATAATTAACGTAGAAGATACAGCAATGGAATCAAATGTATTTGAAGTTGATGAGTTGGGCCATTCATTTATTCCAGTTAGCCATCGAACTTTATTTGCAGAATATTTAACGGTAATGACTCATTTATATGCTTATAAGCAACTTATAGCATATGTTATCTATCCAAATATCGATTCAAAGTCCAAGCCCATTTTGATTGGGTTAATTCAGGAAGATAAATTATTAGATTTTAAAATTGTGTTCGGAGGGTTTTGAATGTATAAGATCACTTTGCTGCTTGAAGTTATCGCATTGGTCGCAACATCTGTCGCAAGAGAACTTAAAAGAAGAAAATAAAGGAGACGATTATTTATGGTAAAAGAATTAACAGCTAATATTTCTACTAAAATCATTGAAGAGGATTCAGGGACCCATCGTTATGTACTAGAAAGGAACTGGAGTAATAAGAAAACCGCTACTATGGCAACCATCTTAACTCTTTATCCTAGTACGAGTGAATTAATCATCACAGATACCACTACAAAGCTTATCACAAACAACATTTATAAATTAGGCTATGAGGGTCTTTTTTCTGTGAACCTATTTTCTAAACTGAATTTTATTGATTCTTCAAGAAGCAAGAAGGAAAAGCGAAACTATAAAACTGCTTCAAATGCAACGAATGACAAGTATATTATAGAATGTGCAAAAAAATCCGACATATTTATTTTAGCTTATGGTAGTTTACCATCCAAAAATAAACAAGTACAGGCAAGGTTAGAGCAAGTAATGAAGTTGCTTGAAGAAGAGGAATTGATTTCAAAGGTTAAAATTCTAACAGACTTAAAAGAAGAAAAATGCTTCCATCCGCTTTCTGCAAATGTGCGAAATGATTGGAATCTGATACAATATATATCAGATGAAGGGAGTCCGATTACATGACATTATTTAATACTGCCGAAGGCTGGCGAGATAATATTATTTGGGTTAACGAGACTAAAAAGTCTTGATAATAGGAATGCAACGATACCAAAAGAAAATTCTAAATCTGGAGCAACTAAGGAACTGCTCTATAAAAGATATATCCATAGTCTGGTTGCTCTTAGTTTTACCGATGAATACCAATATATAATAGATGAGCATAATATTTCTGACATTTTGATCAACTCAATAAACTATGATTTTATAGACGGCATACCTGATGTTATAGATTCGAAGCTAGACTTAATCGACTTACTAAAGAAAGTACCTTCGTTAAAAAGAAAATATCACATAGACAATTTTTATAGCCGACTGTTTCAAGATGAAATCTTTAAAGTGGAGTCAAAGGCGTTGAAATTTGTATTGTATTTTATGACCTCTTTCTATAATTTGAATGACTTATTTAATGATTATCATCGTATCTTCAAGGAAAGAAAAAAGGAAAAGTATGAACCTTGGGAAAAAACAGCTTATTTTAATCAAACTATTGCAGAAATATATCGTGAAGATTTTTTCTTCACTATGCTACTTGAGGTATTAAATCTAGCGGCTTTCTCAAGCAATCAGTTTACGGTAAAAGATATTGTAAATATATACAACGGGTATTTAAAAGATAAGCCTATTGATAAAGATGACTTTTCGTATAAGTACCTCTATGACTTGCAAACTGAGAACATCAGGGGAGAATTAAATGATGGTGACGAATTCTTTAAATGGATTGGCGATACAACATGGAATAAGCAGGTTAATGGTAGGCTCACTTTAACATCTTCTAAAACGACCAATGAGTCAGTTGTAAATTTTATAATTCCCGAGGGGATTGCTTGTTTAAATTCTGATGAAATAGATTCTGCATTAAAGCTAATCTTAAACCTGTTTGTGATAAACATAAATTATGATGCGGTTAGGAATGATTTGCTGGACAATGACTATAACTTCATGCCTTCTGATGTAATAAAAGAAACACTCAACACCCAAAAAGAACATGCAAAAAAAATGGCGTTACATCGCATAGATGAAAAAGTATTTTATGAGAGAGAAAATGAGTTCCATATTTCACAGCACCGTAAAACATTATTTCAGTCTAAAATCGATGAAGCAGCAAATGTAAGTCACTATATTCTAAATCCGAAAATTCCACAATTAGTAAAAAACATTTCCGTAAAAGTTGATGCAGATGATGCGTATATCGACTTTATTAGAGTGCTAACATAATTGAGATAGACAGATAGATAAATAAATTTAAACCATCGACTAATAAGCGTAATGAAACAATCTGAATTGATTGCATTCATTACGCTTTATTTTTTATCTACAAATCCCTCCAAAGTCCACATACCACAAATAACTTCAACTGTCAACTCCGTCAATAAGAGCAGGTCGAAATTATCCTTGCTAGAGTTAATGTAGCTTATATAAGCATATCCAAACGATCGGCCAATCGGTTGGAAATTAAAGGAGAGTGTAAATATGTTGTACAGACTTGATAATTACAACCTTAAATTAGAAAAGGGAGAAGGTAAAGAACTGAAAAATTTAGATTTGTCATATGCAGTACCTAACTGTCATGACGTTCTATTTTGCCTTGTGTTTGCGTCAGTTGAATTGAATGAATACAGAGCTTATCTAGAAAACGTTGAGGTAACTGATGCGGGAACAAGGTTACTATTTAAAGAAATTAATGAAGAAAATGTGCGACCTTTTTACAAGTTATATTGGATTCCAGCAGAATATGATTATGTAGTAGAAGGATTACCTCTTATATTTGAATGCATTGATGAACCAGATCATTTCGGGACGATAGAAGAGCTGATGGCTCGTGAAGTAATTGTTCGTGAAGTTATATCTTCTCCAAAAAAAGATAGTTGTGAAATGAAAGATGAGCGTAGAGCTTTTCCGGTTAATCTTTATAGTTTAGGTTTTATTATTTAATCAATGAGAATGGTGTACAAATACAGAAAGGAAGTTTCCATGAATAATAAAAACAATTCCCAAAATATGTTTTTAACAAATGCATCTGTAGATAAATTATGTTTAGTTGCTAGTATCCATCTCTTGTTCGAGGAAGAAAACTATTGGACGGTTGTTATAAAGCCTGATATGCACGAGCTACTAAATGGTTATTTTTTTAATGATTATATGTCGTTTCACATTCCCAAAAACATGCCTAATGAACAGGCAAAGGTAGAACGCTATTTCGATACAGTAATAAACAAACAGGATTTACCAACTGAGGAGAAGTTTATTTTTGTTTTCACAAAACGCAGTAGGGACGATGGGTTTACCAACTATTGGCATTTTGATTTTTTATTAAAGCCAAACCGTCTTTTGGAGATCTTAAATCCTGATGATTCAGGATTTAGTGCTTCAGATGGTTGAACAAGTACTTCAAGCAGAAGAATTCACTTTTGATATAGACGAAGGCGTAAGTTATTTGACAGAAGAAGGAAGTCAATTTTGTTCACTGTATGCACGAATTAGCAGTGTGTTTATTGATAGCAGTACGAATACACAGTCTTTTAAGCTCGATTATTTAAATAAGGTTACGCATCAACTCAATACCCTTAACGTTTCTTACAGTAAAATCTTACCGAATAACATCATGTCGTTAATGGAGTTTGGCGTAGATGTGACGAATAAAAATAGAATTACCTTAAGTAATGCATTAATAGCGAGCTTAAACCTAGCTAAAACAGTATATGTAAATTGTAACTATGGATTGGATCAGTTTAATAACCAAACAATTTTTGTAACCGATCGTATTCATTCAACATATCCAATTGAGGAATCTATCCAGGTTTCCCATGAAAGATATTCCTTATCACCTGAGGGACATATGGAAGAATGGATGGAAATGTATGAAACATGTGTGGAGGGTAATTCAGCGCTTGAATTAGCAGTAATGTTTGGCTTAAGCTCTCCTGTGCTTGCCTTTCTCAAGCAATTTAAACCAGATTTGAAATCTCTGTTAATACACGTATCGGGTGATAGTACAACGGGTAAAACGACGGCCTTAAGTTTGGCTGTATCAGTTGCTGGGAGTCCTAATACAGGAGATAAGTCACTCCTAAGGCATTGGAACGGAACCTTGAGTTCTGTGATGGCAAGCCTTGAAAACGTGCATGGTATCCCTATAGCATATGATGAGCTGTCCACCAATACTCATTCAGATTTAACAAGCTTAGTTTACTCTTTAACAGAAGGAGTTGGGCGCTCTCGAGCTAATATCGATGGGAGTCTACGTGAAGTTGGTTCTTGGTCAACGGTCATGCTTAGTTCTGGTGAATTAAGCATTTACAACCGTTTGACTCATAACGTTGGCTTGAGGGTCCGAGTCTTTGATTTCGAGAACCTAAAATGGACTGATTCTGCGGAGCAATCAGAAATGATTAAGCATATTACTTCTCAGAATTACGGCCATCTTTTACCAACTTTTGTGGATTATTTATTTAAAGTAGGTAAAGAAAAAATCAATGAAATATATGAAGCGCAAATTGAAAAATTAATCAACGTAATGCCTGAATCGAACACTAAAACACGTATTGCAGGAAAGTTAGCATTAATTTTAACAACAGTTAAATTGGTCAATCAATCCCAGTTATTGCAAGTTAATCCAGAGGGAATTATAGACATCTTGGTTGAGCATGAAGTTAACCATCTCGAGGAACGAGATTTAGGTGCGACTGCATTGGATAAATTAATGCAATATCTAATAGTTAATAAGCGATTCTTGAATCCATATGGTCATAACACTATAGGTTATTTAGATGGAAAAACTGTCTGTATCTATCGTGACCAACTTAGTAAAATTTTGAAGCAATTAGGATTTGAGGATGCTCAAATCATCGTAAATCGTTGGATTCAGTCCAATGATATTATTTATACAGAAAAAGACCGTGTTACTACGAGAAAAGTAATTGACGGGAAAAGATTTATTAGTTATAAGATAAAAATCCCTCAAGCCTATGTAGATGAGGGGTTAAAAGAAAGTAGGTCTGTTTATGAATCCAGAAACTGAACATAAAATTTCTGTTTTTATTGATATCTTGATTGAAACACTTGTAAGAGTTGAAGCTGAGGCGAAAGAAAATGACTAAAAAGGCAGTTATTTATGCTAGACAATCAACCGATTTGCAACAATCAATCCCAGCGCAGTTATCTGCGCTTAGGGATTGGATTAAGACGAATACTGACACAATGATTATGAACGAATTTCAGGATGTTATTAGTGGAAAAAACACAAACAGACCTGGTCTTCAAGCTCTAAAAAATTACATCAAAGAATTTAAGGTAGATAAGGTTGTTGTATGGCGCTATGATCGTTTAGCAAGAAACCTTGCAGACTTATCAGAATTTCTAGAGTCTTGTGTGGCGTTAAACATAAAAGTGATAAGCATTACAGAACCTTTATCTCAAGGGGATGATTCATTAGCTATGAATACGTTCCAAATATCTGTACTTGGCGCTTGGGCTGAATACCAGCGTAAAGTGTTCAAAGAGAACCAACAAATCGGCTTTATACAAAAATATAATGAAGGTCATATTATCTCATCACAAGTACCATACGGATATCGGTTAATTGATGGAGAGTTAATTATTGAAGAAGCTGAAGCCGACATTGTTAAAAGGATATTCGAAGACTATTCCGAAGGTATTGGGTATTCGAGGATTGCTGACTCACTTAATAGCCAAGGGCTTTTAAACCGTAATGGAAAAAGATGGGTAGTTGCTCGGATCGGTTCAATACTAAGGAATGACTTTTATATCGGTCAAGTTACGAGCAAGTACGGGATGAAAAACACTCATGACAAACCCCTTGTATCTAAAGAGTTATTTGAAGAGATTCAATCAATTCGTGAATCAAGGCAAGTGTTGAAAGAATGGGTGACTCGTCGTTTTATTCTTCGCAGAAAAATTATTTGTCCATATTGTGGGAGTGTCTGCACTCCTCAGCATGTAACTAACAACAATAGAACCTATTACTACTATCGATGTGCTAAAGCCACTTCAGATGGTACGAATCATTGTAAAGGTATTAACTTGAATGCTGTTGATGTTGAAAAAGAGACGGTTAAAAAAATTAAGAACTTCATCCAATCAACATCGATAAAAAAACAGATTAAAGAACAAGTCGAACTTAAAAATAGTGCTATAAGTTCTGAAAACAATCGGCAAGAGGAACGTTTAAAGACACGTCAAGAAAAGCTTTTAATTCGCTATGAGAATGGCGAACTAACTAATGATCGTCTTTATGAAGCACTTCGTAATTTAAATAAAAGAAAACAGAACATAAAAACCAATCCACTTATACCAGAAAACATAGTGGAACTGTTGGATATTAAATTGGAAGTTGATACAAACCCTACAGTTTCACATTATCTGCTTTATCAGGAAATCATTAATGAAATATACGTGAATGAAAATAAGGAAATCACTGCGATATATTTATCCAATCTTCCTTACGACATATTAGAAATGGGGGTATAAATTTGAGGAAAAACAATAAGATGCGAGCAGTTGGTTATGTACGGGTATCTACAAAAGAACAGGCTGTAGAAGGTTATTCTCTTTCTGCTCAAAAAGAACAAATTAAACGATATTGCGAAATGTATGATTTAGACTTAGTGAATATTTACTCTGATGAAGGGATAAGTGGTAAGAACCTAGAAGATAGGGAAGGTATTCAAGACTTAAGAGATGATGCTAAGGCAGGACTGTTTGATACCGTTATTATATGGAAGTTATCCAGGATTAGCAGAAGATTGCTTGATACTTTAACGCTTATCGATGAATTAAATACACATAAGATTCCTTTATAATCCATATCAGAGAAGGTGGATTTGTCTACCAGTACAGGTACCTTCATGGTTCAATTAATGGCTTCATTGAATGAATTAGAAAGAAACACAATTCGAGAAAACGTAGGACTGGGGCATAAAGTAAAGGCCAATAGTGGCGAATGGAACGGTGGAACAGTGTTAGGATATGATAATGTAAAAGGTGAAGGTGGAAAAAACAAGCTAGAAATAAACAAAGATGAAGCTGAAATTATAAGGTATATCTATAACACTTATCTAAACGGACATGGATATCGTTATATTGCGAATAGCCTAAATCATCAAGGCTATAAAACGAAGAGGGGAAACAGCTTCAGTACTATTGCAGTTAAAGATATCCTATTGAATCCACTTTATAAGGGTCAAATTCGTTATGGTATAAATGCAAGAGGGATCCCTGGATTAAAAGAGCAACCTATTACGGTTCAGGGACAGCATGAACCAATTGTGGATGTAGATATATGGGATAAAGTCCATGCTAGATGGGAAGTTACATCTAGTAAGCCTGCTCATAATCGTTTAGGTTCAAATGTTTTAACTGGTCTAATTAAATGTCCTGATTGTAAAGGACATATGGTTGTTAGTAATTCGACCTACAAATTAAAGTCTGGCAAAAGGGTAAGAAAAAGTTATTATGTATGTGGAGCATTCAAGAACAAAGGAGCAACTGTCTGTCGTGCAAATGGGATTGAAGTAAATAGTGCCGAAGCAAAGGTAGCTGAACGTTTTGATGAACTGATTGATTCGGAAAAATTACTAGAACACTTGATGTTTAAAATGCAAACCCGTTCCGTTGAGAATAAGGATCAATTAATAAAACACAAAAATTTCTTAACTGAGAAAATCGTGAAAAGTGAAGAACGAATTCATGATTATAATGATAAAATGGCTGAAGAGCCTGAATTAGCTGATGTTTGGCATCTAGCTATTATGAGGATTGAAGACGAAAAAGAAGAACTCGCATCGGAGTTATTAATTACCCAAAACAAACTAAAAGAAAAAAATGAAACACATGCACTAGATGTAGTTTCAAAGTTAATCACCGAGCTTATTGAAAAAATGAAATCGACTCAAACAAACAGACAGCTTAAAGAACTCTACCTAGCTTTTATTGACGAAATAAATTGGGATAAAGAAACATTCACTTTCGATATTAAACTATATTTCAATGAAGCAAATATAGCGGAATACTTAATAAATAAGCCAGACCCTGACGATCCATTAAGATTGTCACGTAAGGAAAATAATCAAGATGTACCAAAGGACCTTCCAAGTGGGAGGTCCTTTTTGTATGAACCAATAGAGATTTGGATATAGGGAATTCCCCGATTCCCCGATGATATTTAAAGACAGGAGAATAAAAAATGATAAAAATACAAACAATGGCGGACATTCAAGCTTTACAGAAAAACAAAGATTTACCCTCTTTTTATATAGAAGAAATTAAGTATCAATTTTCAATGTGGTATGAAGCTGACAATGATGGAGAATCACTTTATGAATTTTGTTTACCACCTTACTCTTGCATATACCACTTTGATAAAGCGACTGATATAAATGTATTTACTGCGTTGTGGAACGAGATAGAATACGTAGATGTCGAGAAAATAAATGGTCAGAAGTATTTCCGAATCGGAATTATGCACGATCACGAGATGTCTATTATTTATGCATTAGAAAAGACTTTACCACGCAGAATAGGGCAATTACTTGAAAGTGAGGGAGAATAGAATGTTTTCAAACAAGAAAGAAAGGTATATAACAAGAGCAATCGCTGACAATTTGCATATGGAAATCCAGATACTGCTTTGGGAGTTAATTGACCGCCAACAAGAACAAAGAGAGGAGTTAGATTATTTACAGGTATTTGAGCTAAAGAAGAAACATAATCAACAGCTAATCATTCATAGACAGGAAGAGCCAAAAAGAGTACGAGAATACACTATTGTGTTAAGACATGGATCGCCAGTGAATCTTACTGTATGGTGCATTGATGACGGTAGCTACCAAACTATGTTGTTTCCAAATGATTACTGACATTAAGAATGGGGCGCTAGTAAAAGCAGTTACCATAGAGTTTATGAGTTCGTTTCTAGAAGTGTTGACTAGAAAAAGAAAAAAATAGATGAATTCAGATGTGAAGAAGCGTTACAACCGTATAACATGATTGTAACGCTTCTTTTTTTCGTTATAACATTATTTGACTGGTATGATTACTCCAAACTATACAAATCTATCATGGTAAAACAAATACATTAGGCGCTAGTACAAGTTTGCTAATTTTCAATAGTCTCAAAGGCATCAGTTTATGGTAAAATATACTTACTATGATTATTTGAGTAGGTGATTATTTTGGAAAAGGTATCAATTATTTTAAGTATCGCTGCTTCAGTCGGCACAATTATTTCGCTATATTTAAATCGCAATTTAAAAAGAAATTTAGAAAGGATTAAACAACAGATTTCAGGTGACCGAAATATTCAATCAAAAGGCGACAATGTAGTAAATAATACTGGTGACAGTAACACCTTTAATCGCT
This sequence comes from Pseudogracilibacillus sp. SO10305, assembly GCF_037072005.1. Classification (NCBI taxonomy): domain Bacteria; kingdom Bacillati; phylum Bacillota; class Bacilli; order Caryophanales; family Bacillaceae; genus Pseudogracilibacillus; species Pseudogracilibacillus sp. SO10305. The sequence continues at coordinate 25,056 of NZ_JAXHDE010000015.1, forward strand.
AGGAGAGTGTTAAGATGTTAGGTAAACATAGGAATATAGATAGTTCAGGTGATGGTACGATAAATAATACAGGTGATGGAGCAAAATTTGAAATTAATAATTATGCTGGGCAGAAAAAGGTACTGAATAGAACTTATCTATTCGATTTCTGTTTAAAATTTTCAGTGATTGAAGATGTCCCAGAAAGCTATAATGGAGAGTTTACATCTGATTATGAGGGAAAAATGGAATATAATGAAATTGAGGTTTATAAAGATATATTTTTTGAGTGTGATCACTATCTTGATGATGTAGAAACAATTTTAGAAGGAATTCCGAAGAGACAAAGAATTCTGTCTAATATTAATAATAAGTATAAAAAAATCAAAAGGTTTGGCCAATGGGGTAATAAAGATGAATTATGTGAAGGTGTCTATGATTACTTAATTGATGTGATACAAAATGACAATAATTTTAAAGATATATATGTTGAGGATGCAGAATTGGCAATTCATGCCTTAATGTATTACGCCTTTACTAAGTGTAAATTGTTAGATCCTATTCCAATATCTACTACTGGGTGATTAATATGTTAATAGATAAAGATTCAAAACCGGAAGATACAATTTTGTATTTATCTGCACGAATTCTTCTTAAATTAAAAGAAATTGGCAAAATAAAGATAGCCCTTATTGATGAATTATATGAAGAAATTAATCAAAAACAACCTTACTTTAAATTTAATCTTGCCTTAAGTTTTTTATATCTTATTAACAAAGTAAAAATTGATGGGGGTGACTTAGTTTATGTACCTAAAAAGAATGAAAATATTTGAGAGTATTGGTGAAAAAAAAGAAATAAGAAATATACAATTTAAACCGGGGTTGAATATTGTTGTAGATGATTCTCCGAGCTCGGATACAAGTCAGGGTAATAATGTTGGTAAAACTACTTTTTTGAAGTTAATAGACATTTGTTTAGGTGCAAGAGATAAGAAATATATTTGGACTGATAATGATACAGGTAGTGAAACTACAACTTTAAAAAATTATATTCATGATAGCAAAATCAATGCAGAACTTGAAATTAGAAATGAGAGAACAGTTTACTCCCTAAGAGTTGAACTTTTTAATAATGGTAGAAGATATATAAATAATGAGCCATATTCATATGATAATTATGTTGAAAAGTTAAATGAAATTATATTTAATATCGAAAAGCCACCAAGTTTTAGACAGTTGATTGGAAAGTTTATTAGGATTAAGCAAAAAGAGGATACCAATACATTTTTAAAGTATTTGCATCAAAACACTACAAATGCTGAATATAAAAATATTTACGAATTTTTATTTAAACTTACCTCTCTTGAGGACAGTGAAAGAAAATTAGAACTTTATAATGAAATTGAGCAGATTAAAAAAGATATTGACCAGCTGATAAAGCTTCATAATTTTTCTAATATCGATGACCTTAGTGAAAGGATAAGAATAGTCCAGAAATCTGTTCGTGAGCTTGAAGTAAAATTTAAGACATTGATTAATGCAGAGGAGTATGAACAGAATATTGATGTAATTACAAACGTAAAAGCAGAGATTAACACAATTAACGATTCAATTGAATCATTGTTATTTAAGAAAACAAAAATAGAAAGAATATTATCAAATGAAGAAGAAAGACACGGAGATTTTGATGAATCAATTCTATTAGATTTTTATAAAGATATACAACGCTCTTTAGGTGAAGTTACTAAGGAGTTTGATGATCTTATTAAGTTTAATAATAGCATAAGGCAAAATAAAATAAATTACTATTATAAGCGAATAAGAATACTAAATTCAGATTTGGAGGAAATGTTTAGAATTAGGGCATCGATTATTAAGAATAATAAAAATTTAATAAGTATAATTGATGAATCTAACTTTAAGGAATTTGAAAGTGTACATAAAGAGTTGATAGAACAAAGCCAACAATTAGGTGTAATGTCTAAGGTGCAAGAAATATACAATGATTTAAATAAGCAATTAGACAAAAAAAATGAAGAATATGATGGAATGAGTAAGAAGGATGATTCATCTAATAACCTATCTAGATTTAATGAGTATCTAACCACTTTCAGTAATGAGGTATTTGGGCAACGTTTATATTTAACAAAACAAGATACATTCCCGTTAAAATTGTCTAATGTAGATGAGGGGCTAGGTACTGGTTATCGTAAGACAATTACTCTATTGTTGGATATCGCCTATGTATCTTTTATACAAGAACTTGAGCTAGATTATCCTAAATTTTTTATTCACGATGTTTTGGAAACAGTAGATGAACATAATTTAAATAAAATAGTGAAATTTATAAATGAGAATGGAAGCCAATTTGTTTTTGCCATTCTCAATGAAAAAATAAAAGATTATTCCTTTATAAGTGAAGAAGATAAGGTATTAAGATTATCAAAAAACAATAAACTTTTTGGGATTTAACTTAATTTTTTCGATTTAAACACCTTGCATATAAGGTGTTTAAATCGAAATCATTATACATCAATATCTCTAAGAATAAAGCCTTTCTTTACAATGAAACAGGATAACATTTAAAATAAAATTCATCTAAATATATAATGTGAACCGAACTATCCAGACTGCAAATTTTTATCATCATTTATGATACGGTTCCCCCCTCATAATCTTAAATCCTCTATACACTTGCTCTAATAAAATAAGTTTCATCAATTGATGTGGGAAGGTCATTTTTGAAAAGGAAAGTTTCATATTCGCTCGTTTTAGGACATCGTCACTTAAACCGTTTGAACCGCCAATCACGAACACGATCGAACTTTTTCCGTGGATGCCTAATGTTTCTATTTCTTTTGCAAGTTGCTCAGAAGAAAATTGCTTGCCTAAAACATCTAATGCAATCACATACTGGCCATCTTTTATTTTGGATAAAATTTTCGTACCTTCTTTATGTTTTACCTCTAAAAGTTGTTTTTCACTTAAATGTTCAGGGGCTTGTTCATCAGCAATTTCATGAAATGTTAATTTACAATAAGATTGTAACCTTTTTGTAAATTCTTCTATCCCTAATTTTAAATACTTTTCACGTACTTTTCCTACTGAAATTATTGATATATTCATGTTTTTTCCTCATTTCAACGTACTTTATAACATAACATCATTATACAAAAGGTATCCTAAAAAAGGGAGGAATTGATGTGTGTATTTTTTACGAATTATATGGATTTTTAATTGATGAAAAAGGGAAGAATAGGCATAGAAAGAAAAATTTTGCATATAATTGTGACGAGTTTTTGAAAACGAATACAATTAATGTAAAATGATGTATAAAAGTTGTATGATAAGAAAAGGATACGATTAGGATGAAGAGAGACAATAGGGTGATAATAGATGGATAAAACAATTAGTGTCGAAAGGCTTGTGCGTGTTTTTAAGTTAAAAGTATTAACGGAGGCCGACTATTTAGATAGAGAAGTGACGAGGGCAAATGCAAGAAGACCTGGACTTGAATTTACTAAGTTTATGGATTATTTTCCGAAAGGGCATGTATTTGTACTTGGAGAAAATGAAATTCATTATTTAAAATCATTGCCGGAAGAAGAGCGCGATGAACAAGTGGCAACATTAGTAAAATATGGACCACCTAGCATTATCGTAACGGACGGAAGAGATGATTTGGAGTATTTACCGAAATATTGTAAACGACACCATATTCCGCTGCTCGTTACAGAAGATACAAACTATGAATTCATTCGAAAAATTGATAATTTCTTAATTAAAGAATTGGCACCGGAAATTGCTATTCATGGGGTATGTGTAAATGTATTTGGCATTGGAGTGTTAGTTCGAGGGGCTTCAGGTGTAGGAAAGAGTGAAACGGCCCATTCATTAGTTGGTAGAGGGCATCGCTTAGTCGCAGATGATATCGTCGTCTTAAAAAAATTAAGTCCACGTACATTACTTGGCACACATAACGGAACGAATAAGGAACTACTATCTTTACGTAGTATTGGATTGTTAAATGTTGTGCGCATGTATGGACGAAGTGCATTTCAAGATGAGTCGAGAATTGCATTAGATATCGAATTGACGAAGTGGAAAGAAGACGAATTGTATAATGATTTAGAAGTAGAAACGAAATTTACAGAGTATATGGATGTAAAAATTCCTTCGATTGAAATCCAGTTGAAACCCGGACGTGATGTCGTTGGACTTATTGAAGCGGCCGTCAATAATTGGTACTTAAAACAACAAGGTTATAGTGCAAAAGATGAATTTATTAAACGAATCGAAGAAGAAATTGACGCCGAATAACATATAAAAGTTAAGTGTAAAGCGGCATGATTAAAAGAAACAATAATAGGAAAGAGACTTCTATAAAAGGTGAATGATAGAAGTTTCTTTTTTATTTTTACTTGAAAAGGAAGAAATGTACACCATTCTAATCCAAAATAAGAAAACCTTTCTAAACAGTTCAAAACATAGACGATATGCGATATAATAGATAAGAAATCTAACGAAGGGATTTAACGCCAAATGAGTTATCAAGCATTGTACCGTACGTACCGACCGAGAACATTTGAAGATGTTGTTGGACAATCGCATATTACACAAACATTGCAAAATGCTATTTCAACTGGTAAGTTTTCACATGCTTATTTGTTTTCAGGCCCTCGTGGAACGGGAAAAACGAGTGCAGCGAAGATTTTTGCACAAACGATTAACTGTGAGAAAATGCCTGCAACAGAACCTTGTAATGAATGTGCTAGTTGTAAAGGGATTTTAGATGGCTCGATTCAAGATGTCATCGAAATTGATGCTGCATCTAATACAAGTGTCGATGATATTCGTGATATTCGAGAGAAAGTAAAATATGCTTCTAGTGTCGTACCATATAAAGTATATATTATTGATGAAGTGCATATGATTTCGGTTAACGCATTTAATGCCCTTTTAAAAACGTTAGAAGAACCACCTGCACATGTCGTATTCATTTTAGCGACGACAGAACCGCATAAAATTCCACTGACAATTATCTCAAGATGCCAACGCTTTGACTTTAAACCAATACATAATAGAGTAATCATAGAACGTATGAGAACTATTATGGAAAAAGAAGCTGTAAACATTACAGATGAAGCGTTAGAGCAAATTGCACTAGCTGCTGAAGGTGGAATGCGTGATGCATTAAGCTTATTAGATCAGGCCATTTCATATAGCGATGAGCAAATTGAAATAAAAGATGTTTTAACTGTAACAGGTGGCGTATCACAAGATGTATTAACGAATATTGCACATACGATGTATGAAAGAAATTCGGAAGAAACATTACGCTTATTTGATGAGATGGTTGAGAATGGAAAAGATCCAGGTCGTTTCGTATTTGACTTTATTTATTTCTTGCGTGACGTCTTGTTTTATAAAGCGACACCTAAGCTACAAGATCATTTAGAGCGAGCGATTGTGACAGAGTCATTTCAGCAGTTAACAGATAAAGTGGATGTAGGGTGGATTCAACATGCCATCGTACAGTTAACAGAATGTGAACAACAAATTAAATGGACGACAAGTCCGAAAGTGTTTGTAGAAGTAACATTATTAATGATTGCAAATGAGCAAAAAAACGAGCCAGAAGTACTTCGGCAAGCAGTGCCATCACATGAAATAAAACAGCTAACAGAACGATTACATGCGTTAGAAGAACAGTTGGCAAATATGAAAAATGAAGGCGTGCAACAGGCGCCACCAAAAGAACAACGAAAACCGATGGCAAAACAACAAAGCACATTTAAAGTACCACATGAGCAAATTCGTTCTGTATTAGATAATGCTAGTAAAGCAGATATCGTGAAAATTCGTAATGAATGGGCGAATTTCTTAGATCAATTAAAAGCGGCAAACCCACAAGCACATGCGACGATACAGAATACAAACCCTGCTGCAGCATCAACAGATGCGATTATTGTTGCATTTAAATATGAAATTCATTGTTCTTTATTTATGGATCATAAAGGGTTGGCGGAATCTATTTTAGCGAATGTACTTTCTAATCATGTACGTATCATCCCAATACCAGAGGAAAATTGGTTACAAGTACGTGAAGATTATATTCAAAATAAGGGAGCTAATCATACAGATTCTGATTCAAAGGAAGAGCAGGAAGAACAAGAAGTTGAACCTCATATAGAGCAAGCACAACAGCTCTTTGGGGAAGACGTAGTGGAAATACAAGAATAAATTTTATATTTTTAGGAGGAGTTATCCATGAAAGGTAATATGGGAAATATGATGAAACAAATGCAGAAGATGCAAAAACAAATGTTAAAGGCACAAGAGGAATTATTAGCGAAGGAATTTACTGCATCTGTTGGTGGTGGAATGGTAACCGTAACAGCTGATGGAAGCAGAAATGTTACTGGAATTAGCATAAATGAAGAAGCAGTAGACCCGGACGACGTAGAAATGTTAGAAGACTTAGTTTTAGCAGCAATTAACGATGTGATGAAACAAATTGAAACAGAAACAGAACAAACGATGGGTAAATTTACAAAAGGCTTAAACATGCCAGGAATGTTTTAATTTATTTTATCGCCTTTAGGAGGCATCGTAATGTATTATCCAGAACCAATATCGAAATTAATTGATAGTTTCACTAAATTGCCAGGTATCGGTCCGAAAACAGCTGTCCGTCTGGCTTTTTTCGTCATCGACATGAATGACGATGATGTAGTAGATTTTGCCAAAGCTTTAGTAAGTGCGAAGCGAGAATTATCTCATTGTGCGATTTGTGGCCATATAACAGATAAAGAAACATGTGCTATATGTACGGATCCTTCCAGAGATGACAGCATTATTTGTGTAGTGGAAGATTCACGTGATGTCATCGCAATGGAAAAAATGCGTGAATTTAATGGAAGATACCATGTATTACACGGGTCTATTTCACCGATGGATGGCATTGGGCCGGAAGATATTAATGTTCCTAGCTTAATCCAACGATTAAAAGATAATAATGTGGAAGAAATTATTTTAGCGACAAACCCGAATATTGAAGGGGAAGCAACGGCAATGTATATTTCGCGTCTCGTGAAACCGTCGGGAATTAAAGCTTCTCGTATTGCACACGGTTTGCCAGTTGGTGGAGACTTAGAATATGCGGATGAAGTAACATTAGCAAAGTCATTAGAAGGTCGACGCGAGTTATAACGATACAAAAATAAATTTTATAAGGCGGAAACGACTGAGTAAACCTTTCTTTACTTCAGTCGTTACGACCGAACGATGCAATGTACATGACATAATATATTCCAAACGACAAGGTGATGTTACATGAGGAGAAAAAAGTATAAAAAAATTGCCGATCAAGCGTTATTAGATGCAATTTTTGATGCGGAAAGGGAATGGAAACATTTACGACGCATCGTAGAAAATAGTATCGATCCGATGTTGGAAACAGAGCAACATGTAAAATTAGCGGAAGCAAAATATATGTTTTTATTAAAAGAAGCGAAAAGAAGAAAAGTGAGTGTCCTACAGTATTAGCGGGTATTTGTTCTATTTCTTCTCTCTCTTTCATATATTGATGAAAAAGGGAAGAGGGAGAGAATCATGAATACGATTACCGTTACAATTGTAGGGCTTTTTATTTTTACTTTATTTTATATTATTGTACGAGCACCAAAGGGGGCCATGTCGTTTTTAGGAAAGGGAGCCGTTCGCTTAACGATTGGTTTGTTGCTGTTATTTTTCTTTAATGTATTTGGTGGTCAATTAGGGTTACATATTCCTATTAACGTATTTACTGTTGCGGTTACGTCTATATTAGGTCCTTTAGGCATTATTTCTATCGCTGCGGTTCACATTTTTGTCTTGTAAGATTTTTTCATAGAAAAATATTTACTGAGAAAGCAGGAAAACGTCCTCGATTATTTAAATATATGTAGAAATCATGATACAATAGAGGGAAGGGAAGGAAGTATTTCTATAGAAATATAATCGTCTGTAACCAATACGTGTAAGATGATGGATGTAAAGGGAGCTAAGGTTGTGGAACATAACTTTATTACTATTGAAGGTGGCGAAGGGGCAGGAAAAACAACTGTCATAAAGCTTGTAGAGGAAAAACTTAGGCAAGCCGGATATGAAGTGTTAGTAACGAGAGAGCCAGGCGGAATAAGTACATCTGAAAAAATAAGGGAGATAGTATTACACTCTCCACAAAACGAGATGGAAGAAAGGACCGAGGCATTATTGTTTGCTGCGGCTCGACGCCAACATTTAGTACAGAAGGTAAAGCCAGCGATTAAAGCTGGAAAAATTGTTCTATGCGACCGGTTCATTGATAGTAGCCTTGCTTATCAAGGGTATGCGCGTGGTATTGGCATAGACGAAGTGTATAAAATAAATGAATTTGCGATTGACACATATATGCCAGCATTAACGATCTTTTTTGATATTACACCTGAAGAAGGGTTAAAAAGGATCAATGCGAACGAAGAACGAGAAGTAAATCGTTTAGACTTGGAAAAAATAGATTTTCATCAAAGGGTATATGATGGTTATCAATTGTTGTTACAGCAATTTTCAGACCGTATTCAATCGGTGGATGCGATGAAGACAATCGAAGAAGTGACAGATGAAGTATATACAAAAATTATTACTCATTTGAAAGGAGAGGCTTCAATATGAAATTAATTATTGCCGTAGTTCAAGATAAAGATTCGAATAGACTAATTAACGCGTTAGCAGAAGAAAACTTCCAAACGACTAAATTAGCAACGACAGGTGGATTTTTAAAAGAAGGTAACACGACTTTAATGATCGGATGCCAAAACGAACATATTGATGATGCGTTACGTATTATTAAAGAAAATTGTTCACAACGCGAACAAATGGTAGCACCTATTTCTCCGATGGGTGGTAATGCGGATTCTTACATTCCGAAGCCTGTAAAAGTAGAAGTAGGCGGAGCAACGGTGTTTATTTTACCAATTGAATCTTTTTACCGTTTTTAAAGGAGATATAACATGAAAATTGGTCAGGAAATACGTTCGAAAGTGGAACAAGTTACGCCAAAAAGAGTACAAGAAGGAAAAAAAGATTTCCAGCAATTCATTCAGACACAAACACAACATTTAGAAGAAAAAGAACTGAAGAAATTAATAGACGATATTACAGAACAAGGAAAGAAAATAGCCCGTTTTCGTTCGTTTAAAGATTTGGCGAAATTTAAACGAATGGTGAAAGAGTTTTTACAAAAAACTGTTTATGACGGGCTTTCTTTGCATGAATCGAGAAGCTTCCATGTAAATAGTTTTAATCATAAGTTAACGACGGTGAATGAAATTGATGAGAAATTAGTCCAATTAACAGAAGAAGTTATGGACCAAGAAAAGAAAAACGTTGACTTGTTAGGACTAATAGGTGAAATTGAAGGGCTTTTAATTAATTTATATACTTAAAAATAAAGGAAGTAATTAGCATGAAATCATGGGAACAATTGCGGGAGGTACAACCACTTGCAGGGAAAATTATGATGAATAGCTTTTTAAAAAATCGTGTGTCTCATGCTTATTTAATTCAAGGGACGAGAGGGACGGGGAAAAAGACGTTTGCAACGATGATTGCAATGACAATTTTTTGCCCGAATGTAAACAATGTGGAACCTTGTCAGTCTTGTCATACGTGTAAACGTATTTTATCAGGAAACCATCCAGATGTTCATTGGATTGAGCCGGAAGGGAAATCAATTAAAACCGAACAAATACGCGCTTTACAACATGAGTTTGGATATCGCGGGATGGAAAGTGCCAAGAAGGTATATATTATTACGAATGCAGAAGCATTGACGGTGAATGCGTCCAATCGTATTTTAAAGTTTTTAGAAGAACCAGAAGTAGAAACTACAGCACTTTTGTTAACAGATAACGGTCAAAGCATTATTCCAACGATTCAGTCTCGTTGTCAAATATTGGAGTTAAAACCGTTACAACAGAAGGCTTTTATTAATAGATTAATGGCAGATAATGATATCGCGATTAATGAATCACAATCGCGACTTATTAGTGCGTTAACGAATAATATAAGTGAAGCTAGAACATTACATGAAGAAGAAAAAGTGTATGAAATAAAAGATGTAGTATACCAGCTCATTTATCAATTAATTGCTAATTATGAAGATCGTTATTTATTTATGCACCAAACATATTTGCCTAAAATAAAAGATAAACAAGACCAAGAACTAGGTTTAGATTTAATGCTACTAGCTTTTAAAGATATATTGAATTTTCGTAATCAACGAGTAGAGCAATTATTATTTTTCCAATCAAATGATGGATTGTTAAATAGAGCAATCGAGCAATTTTCAGAGCAAAGATTACTTCATATATTACAAGCTATATTAGAAGCGAAGCAAAAATTAAATCAAAATGTTCATCCAACATTAGTAATGGAGCAGCTCGTATTACGTTTTTAGGGGTGGGTTATGATGATAGAAGTAATCGGAGTCCGTTTTAAAAAGGCGGGAAAGATTTACTATTTTGATCCGAATGACTTTCAAGTTGATATAGATGACTACGTAATTGTAGAGACAGCAAGAGGTATAGAGTTTGGAGAGGTTGTTCTCGTAAATAAAGACGTAGAAGAAGATGACGTCGTATTACCGTTGAAAAAGGTATTACGTATTGCAACGACAGAAGATAAGGAAAATGTTGCGGAAAACGAACGATTAGCAAGTGAAGCATTATCTTTATGTATTCATAAAGTAGAAACACATAAATTAGATATGAATATTGTCGATGTGGAATATACGTTTGATCGAAACAAAATTATATTTTACTTTACTGCTGAGGGTAGAATCGATTTTCGTGATTTAGTAAAAGACTTAGCAGCGAAGTTTAAAACACGTATTGAATTACGTCAAATTGGTGTAAGAGATGAAGCGAAATTATTAGGTGGTATAGGTCCTTGTGGTCGAATGTTATGTTGTTCAACATTTTTAGGAGACTTTGATCCAGTATCGATAAAAATGGCTAAAGACCAAAGTTTATCCTTAAATCCTGCCAAAATATCAGGCCTATGTGGTCGTCTCATGTGTTGTTTAAAATATGAAAATGACCATTATGAAACAGCGAAAAAGCAGTTACCGGACGTTGGTGAAAAAATTCATACGACAGAAGGAGCTGGGAAGGTCGTAGGATTAAACTTATTGGAAAACATTGTACAAATTCAACTATTTGAAAATGAGGCAATCATCGATTATACATTAAACGAATTAATTAGTGAAGAACTTATTTCAATACCAGTAACGGAGTAAAAGAGGTGGGTAGGATTGAATAAGAGGCAAATTTTTGATCAAGTTTCACATATGGAAACACAAATCGGTGAACTATATGAACAGTTAGGAAACTTAAAAAAAGATTTAAGCGATATTATCGAAGAAAATCACCGTCTAGAAATCGAAAATAACCATTTACGACAGTATTTAAATAAAGAAAATGGGGAGCCAGAAGCAGATACATCAGAATCTGGAGATGGCACAACGTTACCGGGTGAGGGATTCGATAATTTAGCGCGAATTTATAAAGAAGGTTTTCATATTTGTCATATGCAATTCGGTAGTCCCAGAACAGATGAAGATTGTTTGTTTTGCCTCGAATTATTTGGCTAATTGTACACGAAACACTGCTCTCTATACGGAAAGCAGTGTTTTTTTATATGATAATATAAGCGGATAATAGCTAGAAGTACATATAATAATGAAATATAATAGTACATAAACATTATAAACGTACATATAGCTATAAAGCCGTTTGAATAATTGTAAAAGAGTGCGATGGAAGGTTTGTTAGGAAATGTTGCACTTATAACTATGATAAAAAATACTTTTATGAGGAAATTTTTAGACTTGTTAGGAGGGACAGGATGGAAACATTAATGGGAGATGAACGATTAGACTATTTATTGATTGATGAAACAATGAAAATAATTCAAAGTCCTACCGTTTTTTCTTATTCTTTAGATGCAGTATTATTAGCACAATTTGCATATATGCCGATTAATCGTGGCGATATTTTAGACTTATGTACAGGGAATGGTGCTATCCCTCTATTACTATCAAAACGTACTAAAGGGACGATTACTGGGTTGGAAATTCAACCACGTTTAGCACATATGGCAAGTAGAAGTGTCGCTTTAAATAATATGGAGGATCGCATTCATATCGTGGAAGGAGATTTAAAGGAGCGACATGCAGCAATTAAGCAAAGCTTTTATGATGTTGTTACTTGTAATCCACCTTATTTCGCGACACCGAAAGATACAGAACATAACGTAAATGAACACTTAACGATTGCACGACATGAAGTATTATGTACGTTAGAAGACGTGATTAAAGCGTGTAAACTGTATGTAAAACCAGGTGGGAAAATATCAATCGTTCACAGACCGGAACGTTTAACAGATTTAATTACATTGTTTAGGCAATATAAAATGGAACCGAAAAGAATGCAGCTCGTTTATCCAAAGATGGGAAAACCTGCAAACACTTTGTTAATAGAAGGGGTTAGAGATGGAAAACCTGGTTTAACCATTTTATCCCCATTATATATTTATGAAGAGGATGAAACATATACAGAAGAGGCTAGGAAGATTATCTATGGAAAATGATCATTTCGTTTACATATTACAATGTAAAGATGATACTTTATATACTGGTTATGCAGTAGATGTTGAAAAACGTTTAAAAGTGCATGAAAGTGGAAAAGGTGCAAAATATACGAGAGGTCGAGGCCCTTTTGAAGTCGTTTATGTGGAGCAATGTTCTTCTAAATCGGCCGCATTAAAAAGAGAATATGAAATAAAAAAAATGCGCCGCGAGGAGAAGGAAATAATGATCCAACAATATGAAAAAGGGGAGAAAACGTAATGTTCGTACAAAATAGTTTTGAAAAAGAAGCGGAAGGTATTTTATATTTAGTACCAACACCAATTGGAAATTTAGAAGATATCACATTTCGTGCACTAGAAACATTGAAAAAAGTAGATGTTATTGCAGCGGAGGATACACGTCATACACAGAAATTATTAAATCACTTTCATATTCAAAAGGAACTGATTAGTTACCATGAACATAATCGGATGGAAAGAGTTCCACAATTATTACAACGGCTTGAGGCGAAAGAAACGATTGCATTAGTAAGTGATGCTGGAATGCCGGCTATTTCGGATCCAGGCTATGAATTAGTTCGTGCGGTGACAGAAAAACAGATACACGTCATTCCACTTCCAGGGGCAAATGCTGCTACAACAGCATTAATTGCATCGGGATTGCCGACAGATGCATTTTATTTTTATGGGTTTTTGCCACGTAAAAAACAAGAAAAAGAAGATGCTTTATCCTATATAGGAAAATTACCAGCTACTATTATTTTATATGAATCGCCTTATCGAATAAAAGATACGCTGAAAATGATGGAGAAAGTACTCGGCAATCGCGATATTGTGTTAGCAAGGGAATTAACGAAGCTTTATGAACAATTTGTTCGTGGGTCTGTAAAAGACGTAATAAAGTGGTTAGATACAAATGAAATAAAAGGCGAATGTTGTATCCTTATTGAAGGTGCAAAAGAAGCAATGTTGGAAGACGAAAATATTTGGTGGGAAAATCTTTCGATAGAAGCACATGTACAAACCTATGAAACGAAAGAAGGGTTATCAAATAAAGAAGCAATGAAACGAGTGGCAAAAGATCGTCGTATTTCAAAAAGAGAAGTTTATCAGCATATCCATATTAAATAAGTGTGAAAACGGTTAAAATTTAAGCTGAGATAAGTAAAACGTGCATTGATCGAACGCTTTGTACGAAATCTCAGCTTATGTGTCCATGTTTTGATTGAAGATAGATAAAATATTTATATTTGTAGACTGTATAGAATGTGCAATATTCTACCTATCTAGTATGTTAGTTAAACTAGTTGAAAAATGTTGCTTAGTTCGTCCATTAACTCTTTAGCCCCGTTCGGACTTAAAACTAGTTTACCGTTTGCAAGAGCAATGTTATCAGATGTACTCTCACCTGTAATGTGACAAGCCATATTAGGTACGTATTTTTTAAGAACGATTTGGTCTCCGTCCACATAGATTTCAATCGCATCTTTTTCTTTAATATCCAATGATCTTCTTAATTCAATTGGAATAACGACTCTACCTAGCTCATCTACTTTTCTAACCATACCAGTAGATTTCATTGTAATCTTCAATCTCCTTTCCAAAATATTCATTATAAGAATTAATTATATACATATTATACATGAATTTATATATATGAGAAGGAAAATACTTATAAAAAACTTAAATAATGCGAATAAATTTAGAATTAATTCAGATTAACCAATATAAACAGTGAAAATGAGTCTTAAATGATAAGTTTTATTTAATTTTACTAGGCAAAAAGAACTGTATAAGGAAAACGAATATTTTATTATGGAAATAATGTAATATACTTTATAAATGAATAGAAAATCGCTACAATATAGCTAATCAATATAGTAAAATGTAGATAATTGTTATAAAAGAGGAGATAGAAACATGGCAAATGAAAACAAAACGTTTTATATAACAACGCCGATTTATTATCCGAGTGGTAATTTACATATCGGTCACGCATATACAACGGTTGCTGGAGATGCGATGGCGAGATATAAACGATTACGTGGCTATGATGTAATGTATTTAACAGGTACAGATGAACATGGTCAGAAAATCCAGAAGGCGGCAGAAGAGGTTGGAAAAACACCTCAAGTTTATTTAGATGAAATGATTGCAGGCATTAAAGACTTATGGAAAAAACTTGATATCTCTTATGATGATTTTATTCGAACGACAGAGACACGTCATAAAGATGTTGTACAAAAGATTTTCCAACGATTAGTGGATCAAGGGGATATATATTTAGATATTTATGAAGGTTGGTACTGTACTCCTTGTGAATCATTTTTTACAGAAAGACAGTTAGAAGATGGAAAATGTCCAGACTGTCATCGTCCGGTTGAAAAAGTAAAAGAGGAGTCATACTTCTTTAAGATGAGTAAATATGCAGACCGTTTATTGCAATTTTACGAAGAGAATCCTGAATTTATTCAGCCAGAATCACGTAAAAATGAAATGATCAACAACTTTATCAAGCCGGGATTAGAGGACCTAGCAGTATCTCGAACAACTTTTGATTGGGGAATACAAGTACCAGAAAATCCAAAACATGTTATTTATGTATGGATTGATGCACTGACGAACTATATTACCGCATTAGGGTACGGAACAGATAATGAAGAGAAGTATAAAAAGTATTGGCCGGCAAATGTTCATTTAGTTGGAAAGGAAATCGTTCGTTTCCATACGATCTATTGGCCAATTATGTTAATGGCGTTAGATTTACCTTTACCGAAAAAGGTATTTGCGCACGGTTGGCTTTTAATGAAAGATGGAAAAATGTCTAAATCGAAAGGGAATGTCGTCGATCCTGTTACTTTAATTGATGATTATGGGTTAGATGCATTACGTTATTATTTATTACGTGAAGTTCCGTTCGGTTCAGATGGGGTGTTCACACCGGAGGGATTTGTAGAGCGTATTAACTTTGATTTAGCGAATGATTTAGGGAACTTATTAAATCGTACGGTCGCAATGATTGGGAAATATTTTGATGGAGAAATTCCAACATTTCGCTCTAAAGAAGAGGCTGTAGATGAATCATTAGAAACATTAATGGATGAAACGATTGAAAAAGTTCAATCATCGATGGATAAAATGGAGTTTTCTGTCGCATTAAGTGCTATTTGGCATTTAGTTAGCCGTACGAATAAATATATTGATGAAACAGAGCCATGGAAATTAATTAAAGATGAAACAAAGCGTGACCGATTAGGAAATGTGATGGCACATCTAGTGGAAGCATTACGTACGGTTGCAATTATGATCCGTCCGTTCTTAACAGAGACGCCAGTTAAAATGTTTGAACAATTAGGTATTACAGATGAAACACACCAAAATTGGGAGTCTCTAACAGAGCGTGGCATTGTGCCAGCAGGTACGAAAGTACAAAAAGGTAAGCCAATTTTCCCTCGTTTAGAAATGGAGGAGGAAGTTGCCTCTATTAAGGCGAAAATGAGTAAACCGGAAGAAAAAGTAGAAGAAGAGTCAAATGAAATTACATTTGATGAATTTACGAAAGTTGATTTACGTGTTGGCGAAGTGTTACAAGCAGAAAAAATGAAAAATGCTGATAAATTGCTAAAACTACAAATCGACTTAGGAAGTGAACAACGTCAAATTATTTCAGGTATTGCACAATATTATGAACCTGAAGCTTTAGTTGGTCGCAAAGTAATTGTGGTAGCGAATTTAAAACCAGTAAAACTTCGTGGCGAAATGTCAGAAGGTATGATTCTTTCTGGAGAAGATGAAGATGGTACATTATCACTTGCGACAGTAAGTGGTGCATTACCGAATGGATCTGTCGTAAAATAAAAGAATATACAATAATAAATAGATGAAAGGATGGGGGAGTGAAAGAGGAAGCTACCATGTAGCGAATCATTTCATTCTCACCTTCCTTTTTTCTTTCTTGGATTTCTGATGATAGATAGAAAAATACTAAAGTCTAGTTAATAGGAAGGAATTTATCCAACATATTTCAATAAGACTTAAAAAGGGAGTAAATAAAATGTTATTTGATACACATGTTCACTTAAATGCAGATCAATTTATAGAAGACCGAGAAGAAACAATCAACCGTGCATTAGAAGCAGGTGTGACAAAAATGGTCGTTGTCGGATTTGATGAAGAAACAATTCGTTTAGCGATTGAAATTGCTGAAACATATGATTTTATATATGCTGCAGTTGGTTGGCATCCTGTAGATGCGATTGATTATAAAGAATCCCATTTAGAATGGTTAGAGGAACTAACGAAGCACGAAAAGGTAGTTGCACTAGGTGAGATGGGTCTTGATTATTATTGGGATACGTCTCCGAAAGATATACAAGCGGATGTGTTTCGAAAGCAGATACATTTAGCAAAAAAAGTAAATATGCCAATTATTATTCATAACCGTGAAGCGACAGCAGACATTATAAAAATTTTACAAGAGGAAAATGCAGCGGAAGTAGGCGGCATTATGCATTGTTATAGTGCAACAAGAGAAGAATTACAAGCTTGTTTGGAGATGAATTTTTATATTTCATTAGCGGGCCCGGTCACATTTAAAAATGCAAAAGAAGTGAAAGAAGTTGCGAAGGTTGTTCCGTTAGATCGTTTATTAATTGAAACAGATGCACCATATTTAGCGCCACATCCTTATCGTGGAAAGCGAAATGAACCCGCATATGTAAAACTTGTTGCCGAAGAAATTGCACGATTACGAGAGATGTCCTTAGAAGATGTTTCTCGTATTACGACCGAAAACGCATTAAAAATTTTCCGTTTAAAATAATCTTCCTTCGTCGATACTCTATAAAAACGAGCAAATATTACGGAATTGTTGCAGCGTTATAACGGAAAAGTAACGTAAAAACATGAAAATGCCGTAAATTCGCTTACATTCAAAATAGTCAGAAAACAAAATTTCCATGTAATGGAATTGTAACCTTTTTGTTACTAGATTGATTTTGACTACATTTTGAATCGTTTCTATAATGAGTATCGTAATTAAGGAGGAAAAAAAATGCAAAATTTGTTAAATCCATTACGTGCACTTAAAACGAAAGTAGGATATACGATTTTAACGGCAGTAGTGGTAGCTTTATTTTCAGTATGGGTTTTTCTGGATGAAGCAAAAGCAGAAGTAGTAATTGCAGCTGACGGAGATGTACAAAAAGTAAAAACATCATCTGATACAGTTGGAGAATTACTTGATGACGTTGGAATAGATTTTGGGAAACATGATGAGTTATCACATGAAGCAACAACAGAAGTTGTCGACGGCATGGAAATTGTACTTGAATCAGCGAATAAAGTAACTGTAAATATAGATGGAGAAGAAGAAGAATACTATTCTACTGCGGAAACAGTAGGAGAATTTTTAGAAGAAGAGAACATTGAAGTGAAAAAGCATGATGTTGTATCGTTTAATGACATGGCACTTCTACAAGATGATATGTTCATAGATATTGATCAAGCGTTTAAAGTTACTTTAAACAACGGTGGCGATAAAGAAGATGTTTGGGCTACTGCTAATACGGTCAAAGAGCTTTTACAAGATGAAGATATCAAATATAGTAAACAAGATAAAATTGAACCAGCTTTAGATAAAGATTTAAAAGAAGGCATGACTGTTACGGTAACAAAAGTGAAAACAGAAACGAAAGAAGTAACAGAAGCACTTTCTTTCAACACAGATGAAGAGAAAGATAGTGAACTAGAAAAAGGCGAATCACGTACGATTTCTGAAGGTGAAGAAGGTAAAGTAGAAAGAACGTATGAAATCGTCTATGAAAATGGCGAAGAAGTAGATCGTACATTATTAGAAGAAAATGTTGTACAAAAGCCGAAAAATAAAAAAGTTGCAATTGGAACGAAAGAAGAAGTTGAAACTGTCTCAACTTCCAATTCACAAGAACCATCAGGTGGAAAAGAATTAACGATGGAAGCTACAGCATATGGAGCTGATTGTGCTGGATGTTCAGGAATTTCTGCAACTGGAATGGATTTAAGAGGTAGTCCGACACCAAAAGTAATTGCTGTTGACCCGAATGTGATCCCGTTAGGCTCACGTGTGTGGGTAGAAGGATACGGAGAAGCAATTGCAGCAGATACTGGTGGCGCAATTAAAGGAAATATTATTGATGTTTTAGTAGAATCTGAAGCATATGCTGCCGATAATTGGGGTCGTCGTACGGTAAAAGTGAAGATTTTAGACTAATTTTTAATATGCTCTTGTCATTATTAACATGACGAGAGCATTTTCTATTATAATAGAAATAAGAATGAAAAAAGAAAGAGGCGCTTTATGAGAGTAAAGGAAATAATCGTCGTGGAGGGAAAAAGTGATACGACAAAAATAAAACTAGCTGTGGATGCAGATACGATAGAGACGAATGGTTCGGCGATTAATGATGAAACATTAGCACTCATTGCACATGCAAAGGAAAAACGAGGCGTCATTATATTTACGGATCCCGATTATCCGGGAGAAAGAATACGTCACATAATTGATCAAGATGTGCCAGGATGCAAGCATGCCTTTTTGCAACGAGAAGAGGCGAAAGCAAAGTCATCTATTAAAAGTATCGGGATAGAACATGCTTCTATTCCCGCAATTCAAAAGGCGTTACGTCATGTGTATGAGCTTGAGGACACTGTAGAATCTTCGATAACGAAAGCTGATTTAATTCGTTACGGATTAGTTGGCGGAAGCGGGGCAAAAGAGCGTAGAGAACAACTAGGGAAGTTGTTGCATATAGGATATACGAACGGAAAACAATTATTATATCGATTACATATGTTTCATATTCAAAAAGAGGAATTAGATGAGGCAATGAAACGTATACTATTATAGGAGGATAATATGACGAAAAACGAATATATCGCAACACCGAAAAAAACGAAGGAAATTTTACAAAAATATGATTTCTCCTTTAAGAAAAGTTTAGGGCAAAATTTTTTAATTGACAGCAATATATTGCGCAAGATTATCGAATATGCACATATTGATAAAACGAGTGGAGTAATTGAAATTGGACCGGGGATTGGCTCGTTAACAGAACAATTAGCAATTAGTGCAAAAAATGTTGTCGCATTTGAAATTGATCAGCGATTAATTCCTATTTTAGAAGATACATTAAGTGCTTATGACAATATAGAAGTGATTAATCAAGATATTTTACAAGTAAATTTAACGGAAATAATCGAAAACCACTTCAGTTCAGACCAAGCGATTCATATTGTCGCTAATTTACCATATTATATTACGACACCGATTTTAATGGGTGTGTTGCAACAACGTACATCGATTGAAAGTATGAATGTTATGTTGCAAAAAGAAGTGGCGGAGCGGATGGCTGCCAAACCGAATACGAAGGCATACGGTTCATTATCGATTGCTGTTCAATATTATACAGAGGCTAGTATCGTGATGGATGTACCGAAAACGGTATTCATTCCACAGCCGAATGTCATTTCTAGTGTATTACGATTAGTACGCCGTGACCAACCTCTCGTACAAGTGCATGATGAAGATCAGTTTTTTGCATTAGTGCAAGCGAGCTTTAAACATCGTCGTAAAACTTTACGGAACAATTTACAAACGTATTATAAAGGGACGTTCGATAAAGCTCAAATCGATGCATTTTTACAAAAAGCAACTATAGATGGGACGAGAAGAGGAGAATCCTTAACAATTGAAGAATTTGCCCGACTAGCAAATACGATTTATAGTGCATAATACCTTTTTAAAAATAAAATTAAAATAAATTGTCTAAGTAGTTGACTTTATAAATAGGAACTTGGTATAATTAAATACTTATTTGACGATAATGCCTAATTGTGTTATAATGAACACAGAGAGGTGGAGTCCTATTGAAAACAATAATGGAAATAAAAAAGGGTCTTGAAGGTCAGATTGGCAAGCGGTTAAAATTAACTGCAAATGGTGGTAGACGTAAGACAATAATTCGTTCAGGTGTTTTATCTGAAACGTATCCGGCTGTTTTCGTAGTAGAACTTGATAAAGAAGAGAACGCATTTGAACGAGTCTCTTATAGCTACGCGGATGTGTTAACAGAAGCGGTAGAAATTAATTTTTTAGAAGATAAAAGTCAGGCAGTAACAGAGTAGTACAACCTTAGAGTTGTACTACTCTTTTTTAGTTTCTAAATAGCTTTTAGCGTGGTATTAAAAATTCCTCTAATCTTGATAAGGTAAAGTTGATTTCCCATCACCAGAAGGAGGCAATCCTAATACAGTATAAGAACAGACACGTTGGAGATGTATGTATTCTAATAAAATTAAGTGTATCTCCATTTACGGGATATTTAAAAGATTAGAGGAACTTAATGATTTTTGATCATTCTACAAATTTAAAGTACAAATATGGAAACAGGAAGTTGCAAGAAAACATGCCAAAGTTGCAAGAATGCATACCAAAGTTGCAAGAAAGCATGCTAAAGTTGCAAGAAACCATCCCGAAGTTGCAAGAAAGCATACCGAAGTTGCAAGAATGCATACCAAAGTTGCAAGAAAACATGCAGAAGTTGCAAGAAAACATGCAGAAGTTGCAAGAAAACATGCCGAAGTTGCAAGAATACATACCAAAGTTGCAAGAATACATACCAAAGTTGCAAGAAAACATGCCAAAGTTGCAAGAATCCATACCAAAGTTGCAAGAATCCGGCCCGAAGTTGCAAGAATCCATGCCAAAGTTGCAAGAATCCGGCCCGAAGTTGCAAGAATCCATGCCAAAGTTGCAAGAATCCGACCCGAAGTTGCAAGAATGCATACCAAAGTTGCAAGAAAACATGCAGAAGTTGCAAGAAAACATGCAGAAGTTGCAAGAAAACATGCAGAAGTTGCAAGAAAACATGCCAAAGTTGCAAGAAACCATCCCGAAGTTGCAAGAAAGCATACCGAAGTTGCAAGAACCAAAAATAAACATTGTAAGAAAAGTGAATAAATACATGAAATAAAGCAGTGAAGTCTGTTATGATAAACGATAGACTTATCCATATAGATGTGTGATCACACTCTTAACAAATATATATACAGACATAAGGGGGTAGAGTTTTGAAACGACAAAATCAATCAATTTCACCAGAACAAATTGAAGCGTTTATTAAAAGATTGAAAACGCCACTCATTTGGTTAGCAATTATATTCGTTCTTTTTATCGTTGTGACGATTGGATTCCAGTTGTTTACAGATTATATTTGGATTGATTCTATTGGTTTTTCACAAGTCTTCATGACGATATTATCAAGTAAAGTATTATTAGCTGTTGCAGGGTTTATTTTATTTTTCATCTTATCATTTCTTACATTTTATTTTATTCGCTTTAGTTTTTTAAAGCAATTTACTCCTGTACAATTGCCATCGTTTATTGCGAATGGAAAAGTGGCGTACGGTCTTATTATCATAGCGTCAGCCGTTGTAGGGGTGATTGGTAGTGTCATTGTAAAAGGAGTCGGCTGGGAAAAGGCGTTAAAGTTTTTATATTTTGTACCATTTAACGAGGTAGACCCTTATTTCGGAAAAGATGTTTCTTTTTATATGTTCCAACTGCCATTTATTGAGTTTATTTTATATACGCTCGTGAATTTATTTTTCTTTTTCTTAATTGTACAAATCGCAGCTTATTCGGTCTTTTATATGTATCGCGTTAGTCGAACAGCACAAATTCATTTGGCAACAACATTTGGTGTCCTCGGCTTATTATTAGCAGGTATTCATTATTTAGGCCGTTATAACACATTGCTTACAGATCAAGTAAATATTTTTCAAAAGAGTGTCGTACATGGCTTGAGTTTTACGGATAAATTTGTGAACATACCGAAAGCATATGTTTTAGCGGCGGTAGCTATTATTGCGGCTATATGGATGATGGTAGCTTTATTTAAAGGGAAAATTATGTCGGCAATCCGACCGATATCGATTTACATTATTTTTATTGTGCTTGGTCAATTAGCATCATTTGGTGTCCAAAACTTTATCGTGTCACCGAATGAATTTTCTCGTGAAGAACCATTTTTAGAACATAATTTACAATTAACACGTGCTGCATATGGGTTAGATGATATTGAGCAAAAAGAAAGCCCTGGAGATGCAACATTAACGGAAGATATGGTGGAACGAAATGAATTAACATTACATAATGTTCGTTTGAATGATTCGAGGCCACTTTTAGATATTTATAATCAGCTACAAACATTTAGAACGTATTATCAATTTAATGATATGGATATTGACCGTTATGAAATAGATGGCGAGTATGAACAAGTATTTATCGGAGCACGTGAATTAAGCACGAAAGACTTACCAGACCAAGCGAAAACTTGGGTAAACAAAAATTTACGTTATACACATGGGTACGGAGTATCGATGAGCCATGTAAACAAAGTGACGGGCCAGGGTCAACCTGAATATATGTTACGAAATATTCCTGTGGAAGGGTCGCTAGATGTAACTCAACCACAAATCTACTTTGGGGAAGAAGACTATCCTTCTGTTATTACGAATTCGAAAGTAGATGAATTTGACTATCCAACAGGCGATGAAAATGCGACAAATCGTTATGAAGCGGATTTAGGTATTCCGTTGAAAGGTATCAATAAAGCTTTATTTGCGATTAAGGAAGGGTCATTTAGAACTCTGTTCTCTGACCAATTGACGAAAGAAAGTCAATTATTGAAACATCGAAACATTATTGATCGTGTCAATGAAATTGCGCCATTTTTCACGTATGATGATGATCCATATATAATCGTTCGTGAAGACGGGTCATTAGCTTGGATTATTGATGGATATGTCCGTTCTGATGGCTATCCATACTCGGAAGCATATGATGGGAAAGAAAATTATATTCGAAACTCTGTAAAAGCAGTTGTAGATGCTTACTCCGGAGAAGTGAACTTTTATATGGTGGATGAAGAAGATCCACTCGTTCAAACATATGCGAAAATGTTCCCTGATTTATTTACAGAGGAAATTCCAGAAGATGTTCATGCACACTTCCGTTATCCTGTAGACTTATTTAAAATTCAAGCAAAAATGTACGGAACATATCATATGTCGAATTTAGAAGTGTTTTATAATCGTGAAGATTATTGGGAATTCCCGACAGAAAAATATTTCAATGAAGATATTGAAATGGATCCATACTATATTACGATGAAATTGGCGGAAGAAGATAAGGAAGAATTTATTTTAATGATGCCTTATACGCCGAAAAAACGTCAAAACATGATAGCTTGGATGGGTGTTCGAAATGACGGAGAAAATTACGGTGACATGTTTGTCTATCGTTTCCCGAAACAGAAAAACGTATACGGACCACAACAAATTGAAAACAGAATTAACCAAGATAGTTATATTTCACAACAATTAAACTTATGGTCACAAGGTGGATCAAAAGTGATACGAGGAAACTTGCTCGTCATCCCGATAGAAGATACGGTGTTATATGTAGAGCCGGTGTATATTGAATCATCGAACGAAACATCGTTACCGGAAGTAAAACAAGTGATTATGGCTTATGAAGACCATATCGTAATGGAAGAAACTTTCGATAAGTCATTAGAGAAAATATTGAAACTGGTAGAATCAGGTGTAAAACCGGAAGATGTTCCAGAAGAGCCATTAGACGATGATATTGAGGAAGGCTCAGAAGATGGTGAGAAAGAGCAAGACGAATCTGAAGATGTACCTCCTATTATGAATGCTGATGAAACATTACAAGAAATAAGTACATTGTTTGATGAATATCAACAAGCAATGCAAGATGGAAACTGGGCTGAAGCAGGAGAAATTATGGAACAAATCGAAGCAAGGTTACAGACGGTAGAATAACGATTAGAAAATAGATGTGAACAGTTTTTCTCTCATATTGGCTAGTTTTATCCAAAAATCCGAATGATACATAAATTTGTATTGTTCGGATTTGTTCTTTATTTGTTCAAAAACGAGCTGGAAAAGGACTTTATTTATAGTTAATAACGTCATTAACTTGATGAAAACCGTATATAAGTGCTATATTATTAGTAAATATTCGGCTTTTGGGGTGACTGTATGAAACGAAGTGATCGATTAATCGGATTGACAAATTATTTTTTAAATCATCCAAGAACATTGACACAATTAACATACTTCACAGATCGATTTGACGCATCAAAGTCATCGATTAGTGAAGATTTAGATATGATCCATGAGATGTTTCAATATGAAGGAATAGGTGTACTAAATAGAGTTTCTGGTGCTGCTGGTGGGGTAGAATATGTTCCGGCGTTTTCAAAAGAAGCGAGCAGCTCATTTATCGATAGAGTATGTGAAGACTTACAAGATGCCTCTCGTATTTTACCTGGTGGTTATTTATATATGAGTGATTTATTAGGTAATCCAGCAATTATTAAGGAAATTGGTCAAGCATTTGTTTCCGCATTTCAACATGAAAAGATAGACGCGGTTGTCACGGTAGAAACAAAAGGGATTCCTTTAGCATATGCGGTAGCAGATTACTTACAAGTACCGGTCGTTATTATTCGTCGAAACATGCGTGTGACGGAAGGATCATCTGTAAGTATTAACTATGTTTCAGGTCGTTCGCAAAAAATCCAAACGATGGTATTACCGAAACGTAACTTACAAGAAGGTAAAAATGTACTCATTATTGATGATTTTATGAAAAATGGTGGCACTGTTTCAGGTATGATGAATTTATTAGAAGAATTTAAGGCGACAGTTGTCGGTATCGGTGTATTTGCAGAAGCGGAAGATGAAGAAGATGAGCGCATGATCGACCAATATACATCGCTTATAAAAGTATCAAATGTGGATTATCGAAAAAAACATATTGATGTACATCGGGGAAGTTTTTACGAATAGTAAAAAAATCTTGCTTATTTTTAAAATATTTTTGAAAATAGGCAGGATTTTTTATTTATATAGAGAATATAATATACATACTAGTTTTTTTGAGCAAAAGGTGGTGAAATAATTGGAAGTAACAGATGTCCGATTACGTCGTGTTAGTACGGAAGGAAAAATGCGTGCAATTGCTTCAATCACATTTGATGATGAATTTGTTGTCCATGATGTACGAGTAATTGATGGAAATAATGGGTTGTTTGTTGCAATGCCGTCAAAACGTACTGCAGACGGAGAATTTAGAGATATTGCTCATCCTATCAATTCAAAGATGAGGGAAAAAATACAGACTGCTGTATTAAAAACATATGAAGAAAAAGGGGAAGAAGCGGACGTATTAGAGTTAGAAAATGCGGGTGTTTCCTAATATGAAAAAAGAGAAGACCGAGAAAAGAAAGCCTTTGTAAATTGTTATTTGAAAAAAGAAACACGGTAAAATGTAAGCGTTTTACTATATTTGCCAATTTTTCATTCAATAATTTTTATATGGCTGTTCTTTTAACTCGGTCTTTTTTTGTGGAAAATACATTTTTTAGTTGAATTCAGTGGGTTTTTACGATATTATTTTATAATGGTGAACATAAGATTGGAGGGTAACTTTGTGGAAAATCGTTATGCAGTTATTTTAGCTGCAGGTCAAGGTACGAGAATGAAATCAAAGCTATATAAAGTACTTCATCCAATATTAGACCGTCCAATGATTCAATACGTAATTGAAGCGTTGAAACCTACAAATGTAGAACAACTTGTAACAGTCGTAGGTCACGGTGCTGACGAAGTAAAAAAAGCGATCGATGACGAAGTAGATTTTGTCATGCAGGAAGAACAATTAGGGACTGCACATGCTGTCATGCAAGCAGAAGCACTTTTAGAAAATAAGCGTGGTACAACAATTGTCGTTTGTGGAGATACTCCATTAATTACGGCTGAAACGTATCAGG
This sequence comes from Pseudogracilibacillus sp. SO10305, assembly GCF_037072005.1. NCBI lineage: Bacteria > Bacillati > Bacillota > Bacilli > Caryophanales > Bacillaceae > Pseudogracilibacillus > Pseudogracilibacillus sp. SO10305. The sequence goes on from NZ_JAXHDE010000015.1 coordinate 51,610, forward strand.
CGATTTTTGACTATCATGAAGAAAAAGGTGCAAAGGCAACTATCCTAACGACAAAAGTTGCAAACCCAGTAGGATACGGTAGAATCATTCGTGATGAAACAGGTCATGTAGAAAAAATTGTCGAACAAAAAGATGCAAATGAAGCAGAACAACGTATAAATGAAATTAATACAGGCACATACTGTTTTGATAATGAAGCATTATTCGCAGCATTAAAACAAGTTAGTAATGATAATGCACAAGAAGAATATTACTTAACAGACGTGATCGAAATTATGAAAAATGCTGGAGAAATTGTTACAGCATATGTGACTGAAGATGAAGACGAGATCATCGGTATCAATGATCGAGTAGCATTGGCGACAGCGAGCAATTTGATGAAACGTAGAATTAATGAAATACATTTACGTAATGGTGTTACATTAATGGATATAGACAATACATACATTGGACCAGATGTAACAATTGATTCAGATGTAACGATTTATCCTGGCACAGTTTTAACAGGAGAGACACATATCGGAGCATCATCGATTATCGGACCAAATACTGAAATTGTTGATTGTCATATTGGAAATAACTCGCTTATTAGACAAAGTGTAGTGACTAATAGTAAAATAGGAAGTAATGTGAATATTGGTCCATTCGCACATATTCGCCCAGAAACAAACATTGGTGATGAAGTAAGGGTTGGCAACTTTGTAGAAGTAAAAAAATCAACAATCGATAACCGTTCAAAAGTGTCGCATTTAAGCTATATTGGAGATGCAACTTTAGGAACAAATGTCAATGTTGGTTGTGGTTCCATTACAGTAAATTATGATGGAAAGAATAAACATGAAACTGTAATTGAAGATGATAGTTTTATCGGTTGTAATACAAATTTAATTGCACCTGTCACTGTTAAGAAAGGATCACTCATTGCAGCTGGTTCGACTATTAACGAAGATGTTCCAGAAGATGCATTAGCAATTGCTCGAACACCTCAAGTGAACAAAGAAGGCTACGCAAAAAAATTTAAATAAACAAAGAAATTAATTATTAAGTAAATTAAATGGAGGGCTTCACGTATGTCATCAGGGTATAATGATGAGAAACTGCAACTATTCGCTTTGAATTCAAACATCCCATTAGCACAGGAAATTTCGGATCATATTGGTGTTCCACTAGGAAAGTGTACGGTAACGAAGTTTAGTGATGGAGAAACACAGATTAACATTGAAGAAAGTGTTCGCGGATATGAAGTGTATATTATCCAATCGACTTCAGAACCAGTAAACGAAAATATTATGGAACTTTTAATCTTAATTGATGCATTAAAACGTGCATCTGCAAAATCGATCAACATTGTGATGCCATATTATGGATATGCACGTCAAGATCGTAAAGCACGTTCTAGAGAACCAATTACATCGAAATTAGTGGCGAATTTATTAGAAACAACAGGTGCAGATCGCGTAGTAACATTAGATCTTCATGCACCACAAATCCAAGGTTTCTTCGATATTCCAATCGATCATTTACAGGCAGTACCATTATTGGCTGACTATATTAAGAAAAAGGATTTAAAAGATGTTGTCATCGTATCGCCAGACCACGGAGGCGTGATTCGCGCTCGTAGAATGGCTGACTTATTAAAAGCACCAATTGGAATTATCGATAAACGTAGACCTAAACCGAATGTTGCAGAAGTGATGAATATCATTGGTGACATAGAAGGAAGAACTGCTATTATCGTTGATGATATGATTGATACTGCAGGAACAATGCAACTTGCTGCAGACGCTCTAATTGAAAAAGGAGCAACAGAAGTATATGCATGTGTCACACATCCAGTATTATCAGGACCAGCAATTGAAAGAATCGAAAACTCAAAAATTAAAGAATTAGTTGTGACCAATTCAATTAACCTTCCTGAAGAGAAGCGTATTGAAAAGATTACACAACTTTCTGTTGCACCATTAATCGGTGAAGCGATTATTAGAATTCATAACGATCAATCAGTAAGTATATTATTTGATTAAAAATTTATGGAGGAATAAAAATGGCTATTACATTAAATGCAAAGAAACGTGAAAATCTAACGAAAGCAGCAACGAACGAATTAAGAAGTGAAGGTGCAATCCCTTCTGTTGTATACGGAAAAGAAAAAGATACAGTAACAGTAAGTGTAGATGAAATTGAACTTTTAAAAACAGTTCGTGACGAAGGTAGAAACGCTATTATTTCTTTAGCAATTGAGGGTGGAAGTAAAGTTGATGTTATGTTACATGATTATCAAGTAGACCCGATTAAAGAAAATGTTATCCATGCGGACTTCTTCGTTGTAGATATGGCGGAAGAATTAGATGTAGCAGTACCTGTGCGTTTAGAAGGAGAAGCAGTTGGAGCTAAAGAAGGTGGCGTATTACAGCAACCTGCAATTGAACTACAAATCCGTGTAAAACCAGCAAATATTCCAGAGGAAATTGTAATTGATGTAACTGATTTAACGATCGGTGACAGTATTTCTGTTTCAGACTTACCAGTGAAATCGGAATATGAATTTTTAGATGATGCAGACGCAGTTATTGTTTCTGTATTACCACCAGAAGCTGAAGTGGAAGAAGCAGATGCGGATGCTAGTGTCGAGCCAGAATTAGTAGGCGCTGAAGAAGACGAAGAAGCTTAATAAACTTATATATGAACAAGTAAAACCCTCCTAAGTAACGTTACTTAGGAGGGATTCTTGTATTTCATTTATAAAGTAAACAAATGGGAAAATAATAAGCAAAATATTCGATAGTAGTGTCGAGAAAACCAAACGGATTATTATCGTTCCATAAAAAAATAATTTATAATAAAGAGTGAGATAGAATGAAATGTATGATCGGATTAGGAAATCCAGGTAAAAAATATAATAAAACGAGGCATAACGTCGGTTTTTTTGTAGTAGATGAATTAATCGATCGCTTTAATTTGGATTGTAACAAAACAAAATTTAATTGTGCGTATGCACTTGATTTTGTCGGATCAGAAAAAGTGTTATTTGTGAAACCACAAACTTTTATGAACCTTTCAGGTGAAGGGGTTCGACCATTATTAGATTTTTATAAAGTTGACGTGGAAGATATCGTCGTCGTCTATGATGATCTTGATTTACCGACAGGGAAAATTCGTCTTCGTGAAAAGGGTGGCCATGGTGGTCATAATGGAATCCGTTCCTTAATCGATCATTTAGGAACGAAAAACTTTAAACGAATTCGGATTGGTGTTGGTCGTCCGACGAACCAAACGCCGATTGTGAATTACGTCTTACAACCTTTTGCAAAAGAGGAAGAAGAGGATGTACAATTAGCAGTGAAATTATCTGCAGATGCATTTGAAACATTTTTGCAGTCATCATTTAATGATGCAATGAATCAATTTAACCAATCTTAGTAAGAAGATGCATATGAACTCGTTATTCGGGCAAACTTTATATAAACAGATTGTTTGTTCGAAGGGAGGACATCTGATGTCGATTGTATATAAATGTCGCCATTGTAAATACACGATAGGGACTTTACGACAACAAATTGTATCGACATCTATGCTCGGAATAGATGTGTTAACGACGAAGGAAAAGGAAAAGATGGTTCATTATAAAGAAAATGGTGATGTACATATTCATGCCATTTGTGAAAATTGTGAAGATACGTTACAATCACATCCAAACTATTATGAATTAGATTATTTTTTACATTAAAAAGCTTAGCACAAAAAGATAAGGGATGAACATAAAGTCCTTATTCATTTTTGTGCTTTAAGTTGTTTGAATAATTGACGTAGCACTTCATACATATAGCAATATATGAATGTTTAAAAGTTAGGGGATATAGTGTGGGGGAACTGAAATGAAAGAAATCATTCGATATTTACAACGAACAAATGATATACAGTCCATCATTCAAGGATTAGAAGGTGGAATGAAAGAACAGCTTGTTGCAGGGGTAGCAAATTCTGCAAGAAGTTTATTCGTCGCGGCTATTCAAGATGCAACAAAGAAAAAGGGAATTATAATTACACATCAGCTCTTACATGCTCAACAATTATATGACGATTTGATGGAATATTCAGACGAGCAAAATGTTTTTCTATATCCTGTCAATGAGCTCATCGCTTCAGAGATGGCTATTTCTAGTCCAGAGCTACGAGCAAATCGTATTAAAGCTCTAACAGAGTGGTTGCATAAAGATGAGGGTTTATTAATTGCACCTGTTGCAGCATTGAAAAGAATATTGCCACCGAAACATTATTGGAATCAATATAAACTACATTTTGAAGAATTAGGGACAATCGATGTAGACAACTATACGAAAAGTTTATTTGAGATGGGATATGAACGTGTTGATATGGTAACAGCACCAGCAGAATTTAGTATACGTGGTGGTATCATCGATATTTATCCTGTCACAGAACAAAATCCAATTCGTATTGAGTTATTTGATGACGAAGTCGACTCTATTCGGTATTTTGATGCGGACTCGCAACGTTCCTTAGATAAAGTGACGAATGTAACGGTCGGTCCTGCGACAGAATTATTGTTGAAAAAAGAAGATATGTTGCGCGCAAAAGAGCGACTCGAAAAAGAATTAGCAAAAGTATTAAAGAAAATGAAAGCCTCTGAACATCGAGAAGCATTATTACAGTCGATGAACGAGGAAATGGAGAAACTAGATAACGGGGAACTTTTTCAAGGAATATATAAATATAGCGGGCTATTTTATGAACAACCGTATAGTTTACTAGATTATATGGAAGATGATCATGTGCTCTTATTCGATGAAATTGGTAGAGTGCAGGAAGCGGCAGATTATTTAGATAAAGAAGAAGCCGAGTTCCGAAAGGCATTAATAGAGCAGCATGAATTATTACCTGGTGTCGAATTTTCACTTGATTGGACGACGTTAACGAGTAAAATGAACGGACAAAAGATTTATATGTCTGTATTTATGCGTCATATAGCAAACACAAAGCCATCGAACATCGTTAATTTATCGACGCGGACGATGCAAGAGTTCCATGGTCAAATGAACTTGTTTCAAACGGAACTGGAGCGGTGGAAGAAGCAAGATTACTCTGTCATTATTATGGCAATGAATGATAAGAGAGCTGAAAAAGTACAGGCTATTTTACGTGATTATCATATGGATGCCGTCATTCAAAAGGATATCTCTTTACCGGCATTAGAATCTGTTATTATGGAAGGGTTCATTAGTAAAGGGATAGAATTTCCGATGCATAAACTAGCAATAATTACAGAAAATGAATTGTTTAAAAAACAACAAAAACGTCGGAGTAAAAATCAGCACATATCCAATGCGGAACGAATTAAAAATTACCAAGAATTAAAAATTGGTGATTATGTTGTACACCGTAATCATGGAATTGGGAAATATGTCGGGATCGATACGTTGAAAGTAAATAAGTTGCATAAAGATTATTTACTCATTCAATATTCGGGAGACGACAAGCTATATGTTCCGATTGATCAAATTGATTTAGTGCAAAAATATGTCGGGTCAGAAGGGAAGGAGCCACGTTTATACAAGTTAGGTGGCACTGAATGGACGAAGGTAAAACGTAAAGTTCAGTCTTCTGTAGAAGATATTGCAGATGAATTAATTAAATTGTATGCAGAAAGGGAAGCGCAAAAAGGGTTTGCTTTTGAAAAAGATTCATCTTTACAACATGATTTTGAAAATGCTTTTCCATATCAGGAAACGGCAGATCAGCTACAATCGATTGAGGAAATAAAACAAGATATGGAAAGAGAAAGACCGATGGATCGTCTTTTATGTGGAGATGTTGGATATGGAAAAACGGAAGTTGCTATTCGTGCTATTTTTAAAGCAGTTGCAGAAGGGAAACAAGCAGCGGTCCTCGTACCAACAACTATTTTAGCGCAGCAACATTATCAGACAATGGTAGAAAGATTTCAAGACTATCCAATCAATATTGGATTATTAAGTCGTTTTAGAACACGGAAACAACAAAATGAAACGATTGCAGGAATTAAAGAAGGTACTATTGACATTGTCATCGGGACTCATCGCTTATTATCAAAAGATGTGCAATATAAAGATCTAGGATTGCTCGTAGTAGATGAAGAGCAACGTTTCGGTGTTAAACATAAAGAAAAAATTAAACAACTAAAAGCAAATGTCGACGTATTAACATTAACGGCAACACCAATTCCTCGTACATTGCACATGTCGATGTTAGGAATTCGGGATTTGTCTGTTATTGAAACACCACCGGAAAACCGTTTTCCAGTACAAACATATGTGATGGAACATAATCCCGTATTCGTCCGAGAAGCAATTGAACGAGAAATGGCTCGTGGTGGTCAAGTGTTCTTGTTATATAACCGTGTAGAAAGTATCGAAAAGGTCGCTAGAGAAGTGGAGAACCTTGTCGAAGGAGCAAAAGTTTCTGTCGCACATGGACGGATGTCAGAAAATGAATTAGAAGATGTCATGATGCGCTTTTTAGAAGGGGACAGCGATGTGCTCGTAAGTACGACCATCATCGAAACGGGTGTTGATATTCCGAATGTAAACACACTTATCGTGTATGATGCTGACCATATGGGATTAAGCCAGCTATATCAACTACGTGGACGTGTTGGTAGATCGAATCGAATTGCATATGCATATTTCACATATCGAAAAGATAAAATTTTAACAGAAGTAGCTGAAAAAAGACTCCAAGCAATAAAAGAGTTTACAGAATTAGGTTCTGGATTTAAAATTGCAATGCGTGACTTATCGATTCGTGGCGCAGGTAACTTACTTGGGGCGGAACAACATGGATTTATTGATTCGGTTGGTTTCGATTTATATTCGCAAATGTTAAAAGAAGCAATTGATTCAAGAAAATTAGGTAAGCCAGTAGAAGCGGTACAACCATTTAACCCAGAATTGTTGTTAACGGTCGATGCATATATTCCAGCAACATATATTGAAGACGAAAAACAGAAAATCGATATGTACAAACGATTCCAAAGCATTGAATCTGTCGAGGAATTACGTGATTTAAAAGATGAAATGATCGATCGTTTTGGTGATTATCCGAAAGAGGTAGAAGAACTGTTTTTAGTTTCTCATATAAAAATGTTTGCGAAACGTGAACGTGTGGAATCTGTCCAAGAGAAGCCGAATTTGATAGAACTTATAGTAGAAGAAGAGCGCAGTCAAAACATCGATGGCTCAAAATTATTTGAAGTAGCAATGGAATTCGGTAATAACGTTCAGTTAGGTACAGTCGGAAATAAATTAAAAGTAAAAATGAAGTTTAAAAACGAAACGAGACAACAACGATATGATCTTGTTGCAAAGTTTATCGATAAACTATCAAGTGTCAATCAAGAAAAGATAGCAGAAACATCGGTATAATGTATATAAGTGCATCGGTATTGTGATGCCAATATGCACATAAAAGCTCGTTGTATAACGCAATAACATCGTGATGCAAAAGAAATATATGCCTGTTCTTGTCGGCATATATTTCTTTTGTTATCGATAAAAAAGCTAAAATTCCAAGCACGTATGAATCATGTATAGTTCTGCCAAATTGTAACATACTATGAACAATAACGTTTTAAGTAGACATAAAGTGAGGTTGTTCATCGTATGAAAGCAACAGGAATTGTAAGACGTATAGATGATTTAGGACGTGTCGTCATACCGAAAGAAATAAGAAGAAATCTTCGTATTCGCGAAGGAGATCCATTAGAAATTTTTGTACAACGTGAAGGAGAAGTGATTTTAAAAAAATATTCTCCTATTAACGAGCTAGGGCATTTTGCAGAAATGTACGCGGAGGCTATTTTCGATGTCGTACATTTACCTGTATTTATTACAGATCGAGATGAGGTCATCGCTGTAAGTGGACGAGCGAAAAAAGGATACTTACAAGCCCCTATTGGATTACATATAGAAGAGGCGATTACAGATAGAAAATCTTCGCTAGAGGAAACGATGGAATCGTTAGAGATTATTCGTGGAAAAGAAGAGGCTGTTAGTAATTATGCCATTAGTACGATTGTTGCGAATGGCGATCCAATTGGGTCTGTATTAATGATTGCAGCAGACGATGTGAAAGTAACGGAGGCTGAACAAAAAGTAGTCGCAGCTGCCGCCAGCTTTTTAGGAAAACAAATGGAATAATTATGTCGTACATATAGGCTGTTCAAATAAATCTAATTTGTTTATTTGAATAGCCTTTTTGTGTCGGTTAGCACGCACGAATCGTAGCGGATAGATGAGTTATGATATAATACATATATTTACTATAATAGCTATATAGGCAGGTTTATCATGAAACAAACTGATACAAATCGAGTTGTTCAAGGGGCATTTTTATTAACGATAGCAGGTTTATTTGGGAAAGTATTAAGTGCAATATACCGTGTTCCATTACAAAACTTAACAGGTGATATTGGCTTTTATGTATATCAGCAAATATATCCACTAATTGGAATGGTGATGATTTTATCTTTATATGGCTTTCCGGCAGCCGTATCAACATTGACGGCAAAGCAGCGGGCAAGTAATACGCCAATGACATATAAACATTTTTATGTACCAATTTTTGTCGTATTACTCCTCATTAATGGGGTGTTATTCGGAGTTACCATTTGTTTAGCACCATATATTGCATCGTGGATTGGGGATGTACAGTTAGAGCGAACGTTTTTCTTTGCGGCATTTTTATTTTTATTCATTCCTTTTGTTGCTCTTTTTAGAGGGATATCACAAGGATATGAACGTATGCAGCCGACCGCATATTCACAAATGGTAGAACAATTAATTCGTGTCACCATTATTATTGTAGCTGCTTATTTAGTTTATACAGGCACATTGCAATTATATGATATTGGCATTTTTGCGGTGTTGGCGACGATGATTGGGATGTTTTTTTGTTTGCTTACTTTACGATTATCTTTTCGTTTGGAAGTAGATTATTTATCCTTACAACCGCGCCATATTCCGTGGAGACATTATTTTTCAACTATATTCATGCTAGGATTTATCGCAGCATTCAATCATATGATTTTATTGTTGTTACAGTTTGTCGATGTATTTACATTGATCCCTGGATTATTGCAACATGCTTTACCTTTAGAAGAAGCAATGCAACAAAAGGGAATTTTTGATCGTGGGCAACCACTGATCCAATTCGGTATCGTGTTCGGTTCTTCCTTTGCATTAGCCTTGATCCCCTCTGTCATTACGAAAGATGTGAAGGAAAATACGACACATCTTGTTTATGTAAGAGAAGCTGTCTTATTTAGTATGTATATTGCTGTCGGAGCAACTGTAGGGCTCATTTTATTAATGAAAGAAGTAAACATTGTATTATTTACAAATGAACTAGGAACAAATAGTTTACAAGTGTTATCCTTATCGATATTAATGGCAGCAATGACGATTACGATGATTGCGATTCTACAAACGATTGGCAAGACGAATGTGACGGCGATTTATATTGTGGCTACTGTTATATTAAAAATAGTGCTCAATCTATTGCTTATTCCTCGGTTCGGGATAATGGGGAGTGCACTGGCTACATCGGGTAGTTTATTATTTTTATGTATCATTGTGGCACGGTTACTAAGAAAGTTATTGCCAAAATTACGCATTATGCATCACGTGAAATGGAAAGGGCTTCTAATTGCTACGGTAATGATGACGATTGTTGTCGGCATATTAAAAGGCATTGCTTTCTTCCTTCCGTTTACCCGTTTAACTTTAGCGGTATATGTACTAGGAACAGTAATTATTGGGGCACTTATATATATGATTTGTCTCATTCGATATCATGTATTGTCGAAACATCAATATGAAGCATTACCTTTTTCACGATTATTTTTACGTTTGGAGAAAATTGTCCGAAAAAAAGATGAAGAAATTGGGAGGAAATGAAGTGGGTAAAATTGAAGTAATAGGTCTAGGAGCAGGAAATATCGAGCAATTGCCGTTTGGATTGTATCAAACATTAAAAAACGCTCCTATTACTATTTATGCGAGAACGTTAGACCACCCTGTTATTACTTATTTACAAGAGGAAGGGGTACATTTTCAAAGTTTTGATATAATATATGAAAAACATCATCAATTTGATGCGGTATATGAAGAAATTGTAGACATATTAGTACGACAGGCAGAAACAGAAGACATATTATATGCGGTACCTGGTCATCCGATGCTTGCGGAACGTACAGTTCAGTTATTATTAGAACATCCGACAGCAGATATACATCTTTTAGGTGGTCAAAGTTATTTAGATGATTTATTTACAGCGTTGAAAATCGATCCGATTGACGGTTTTCAATTTGTGGATGGAACATCGTTTGATCGTACATCATTACAATATAAACAGCATATTATCTTTTGCCAAGTATATGATGCATTTATAGCATCAGATGTAAAACTTGCACTACTAGAAGATTTACCAGCGCATTATGAAGTAACGATTGTCGAAGCGGCAGGTATGGTAAACGAAAAACTGTTAACTGTTCCAGTAGAAGAGTTAGATAGAGTCATGGAAATGAGCAATTTAACATCTGTTTATGTTCCGCCGATAAAAGAAGCTCTACCACATCATTTCCAAACATTGCGTGAAACGATTCAAATATTGCGAGGACCAAATGGGTGTCCGTGGGATCGAAAACAAACACATGCCTCTTTGAGAAAATATTTACAAGAAGAAGCATATGAATTAATCGATGCGATTCAAAGGGAAGATGATGAAGGAATTATTGAAGAGCTTGGCGATGTATTGTTGCAAGTGATGCTCCATAGCCAAATTGGAGAAGACGACGGTTATTTTACGGTAGATGATGTCATTCGTTCGATTACCGAAAAAATGATCCACCGTCATCCACATGTGTTTGGGGATGGCGAAAATAATAAAACTTGGGATGAATTAAAGCGTGAGGAAAAAAGCGAACTGAAACATTCGATGTTAGAAGATATCATCACTTTTGCTCCTGCTTTACAAGTAGCAGATGAAGTTCAGCGTAAAGCGGCAAAAGTAGGATTTGATTGGGATGAAGTTACAGATGTATGGTTGAAGTGGGAAGAAGAATTACAGGAATTTAAAGAAGCGGCGGAAGCGAATGATGAAAAAGAGATGGAAAAAGAGTTCGGAGATATGTTATTCGTCTTAGCAAACATTGCTCGTTTTTATGACATATATCCAGAACATGCATTACAACAAACGAACGAAAAATTTATCCGCCGATTTAAGCATGTGGAACAATGTGTGAAGGAATCGAATAAAGAGTTCCATGATTTTACGTTAGCACAGCTAGATCATTTTTGGAATGAAGCAAAGAAAGAGGAATGATAAAAATGCGTTTAGATAAATTTTTAAAAGTATCACGAATTATTAAGCGTCGTCCATTAGCGAAAGAAATTGCTGAACAAGGAAGAATTAAGGTAAATGACCAAGTAGCAAAACCTTCTGTCATTATCGATGTGGGGGATTTAATTACAATATACTTTGGGCAAACAACTTTAACAGTAAAAGTGCTACATGTGAAAGAACATGTGAAAAAAGACGAGGCAACAACATTGTATGAAGTTGTTCGTGAAGAGAGAGTAATATCTGCAGAATAATTCGTTCTAAACTTGTCCCTCCTAACATATGTTAGGAATAAGGGGTGAGAGGAATGAAAGATACATTAAAAGTTGAAAAAGAAATAGCGACAGGAACACACGACATAAAAATTAAAAATCGCAAAGAAATTGAAGTAACCGGTGTAAAAGAAATCGATAGTTTTGACCAAGAAGAATTTTTATTACAAACGGTGATGGGATACGTTATTGTACGTGGAGAAAAGCTTCAATTAAAAACATTAAATGTACAAGATGGACTCGTCATCATTCACGGAAAGATCGATGATTTTTCGTATATGGATGATACCCAACCGGAGTCAGCTAAAAGTTTATTTAGCAAGCTCTTTAAATGACAGTCCACCAAGAGTGGGTGTTTTTAGGTGTGATGATTTGTACTGGTGTCTATATTGGAATATCGACAGACACTTTTCGCCACACGATCATGCCACTATTACGAAACGCACTGCTTTATCGTTTTTTGTTCGTGTTGTACTGGCTTTGTCAAACCGCAATCGTTTATTACATTTTATATAAAATGAATAACGGCATATTGCGGTTTTACTTTTTATTAGCGGTTTTTCTTGGATATAGTGCGTATATCGTCTTTGTTCAAACCTTTTATATGAAGTGTTTACAATGTATGATGCACATTGTTCGATTTATTTGGCGAGCTATTTACATATTGGTTGTGAAACCAATTACCTATATACTATACTTTTGTATGAGATGTTTGCTCTATGTATATAATTTTTTGAAGAAATGTATGTATAAAGTATGGTTTAAATTATTCGGTCAACGTTTGCAACGGTTAAAGAGATTCATTTTACGAAAAAATAGCAATATAATTACCATTTTATGTCGCTTTTATAGTACAATATATACTAAATTGATTGTTAAATGGAAGCGGTAAATTAGAGGAGGGAAGTCTCTCATGCAAAGGCAAGGTAGTTCAATCGCAAAAATTAAATCAAATTACGTAGAACAATATGAAAAACAAATAAAGCGGGAACAACGTAAAAAGAGACGCTTAATGAAAAGACTCGTACTTTCCGCTATTGTGATGGTCGTTATTTCAGGCTCTTTATTTTGGTATCATATGACACAACGTGCTACATATGCAGATAAATTAAATGAGCATGAACAACTTATGGAAGAGAAAGAAGCATTACTGCATGAAAAAGAAAAATTAGTAGAAGAAGTGAATCTACTAAAAGATGATGATTATATTTTAGAAATTGCTAGAACGAATTATTTTTTATCTAAAGAGGGAGAGCTAATTTTCCAATTAGAGGATGACGATAGTCTCTCTTATTGACATATTTTTGGATAATTCGTATACTATGAACAAATGGAAACATTTTTAAAATTATCAAGGAGGAGCATTTTTTAATGTCAATTGAAGTAGGCAGCAAATTGCAAGGGAAAGTAACTGGAATTACAAATTTTGGTGCTTTCGTAGAATTAGAAAAAGGTAAGACAGGACTTGTTCATATAAGTGAGGTCGCTGACAATTATGTAAAAGATATCAATGAACATTTAACTGTCGGAGACGAAGTACAAGTAAAAGTAATTAATGTAGAAGATGACGGTAAAATTGGATTATCTATTAAAAAGGCAAAAGAAAGACCAGTACGTCAAAAACAAACTCGAGAGAGAACGGAAAACTTCGAATCTAAAATGAATCGTTTTTTAAAAGATTCAGAGGACCGTTTAGCATCATTAAAGAAGCACACTGAATCTCGACGTGGCGGAAGAGGTGCTAAAAGAGGATAGCAATTGCTGTTTACCAAATAATGCTCTTATTATAATGAATATAAGGCGATCCAAGGCAAGTGTATAAAATACACTTGCCTTTTTCTATATATAGGATGGACTTGTTTTTTATGTAAATCGTAAAAAGTGCCACAGACAAAACCGAGTGAAATCAATACGGAGTTTCAGTAAATGGACTTGTTACGGGGATCTCATTTTATTTTATCGCATTTTTACTGTAGAATTCGGCAATACTTTTCTATGACGAAAAGTTATTGTAAAACGAAAAACGGCCCTGTTTATCAAGCATAGATAAACAGAGCCGTTTTTTCATAGATAGCGGCGGAGGGAGTCGAACCCACGACCTTTCGGGTATGAACCGAACGCTCTCGCCAGCTGAGCTACACCGCCATATAAGCCTTGTAGTTTTTCAACCAACATGAAATATAATACAACACTTTTAAAATGAAGTCAACAAATGTCCTCATTCCAAAAAAATAGAGTAGATTTGTAGAAGTTTTGCTTATATATGTACATGTTCGTAAAATCCGTCGAAAAGTTCTTCTTTATCCATTCTCTATTTTGACAAAATAAACGACATATATATGGTGTAATGAACGTACTATGATAGGAGGAGGAATATTGTGAGTGAAACAGTACAATCCAATATGGCGTTCAAAGATAGAAACCTCTACATGATGTTCTACACATTTTTAATGGAGAAAAATATTTTTCTATGGGCTACTGCATTATTATTGGGACGAGCAGTCATTTTATTTGAATTGTCCCCTTTTGCTCTACCATTTTTCGCTGCATGCATGGTGTATGGTCAGAAACGATTGTCGATTTTATCGTTTTGGATGATCATCGGTGCATGTACGTATTCTATAGAACAAGCAATATTTATCGTTCTATCACTTAGCTTGTTTGTTTTTTTAATGAAACTTCTTCCACAACAACGACAAACAAAGTGGGTCATGACATGTTTATTTATTGCAATGGTTGCACCGAGATTCCTTATACATATGTTACAAATGAAATTAACGATTTATCATGGGGTAAGTTTTTTAGTGGAAGCATGTTTGGCACTTATTTTATGGATGATATTTACACAAAGTATGGCTTTATTCTCTTTTAAATCATACACAGTGACATTGAAAAATGAAGAAGTAATTTCCATTATTATATTACTTGCTTCAATTTTAACTGGTTTTATTGGTTGGAATATATATGACGTATCTTTAGCCTCCGTTTTTGCTCGATGGATCGTGTTAGTCATCGCTTGTGTAGGAGGGGCGGCGATTGGTGCAACGGTTGGGGTCGTAACAGGATTAATATTGTCCTTAGCTAATATAACTAATTTATATGAAATGAGTTTACTCGCATTTGCTGGTTTATTAGGTGGGTTATTGTATGAAGGGAAGAAATTCGGAACGAGTTCAGGACTTTTAATTGGCACATTACTCGTTAGTACGTATGGAGAAATAGGAGCGATTGGCTCAAATATGATGGCATCAATTGTCGCAGTTTGTCTGTTTTATATGATGCCAAAACAATTACTCTATACTTTATCAAAATATATTCCGGGTACGGCAGCTTATACGTATGAAGAAAGAAAACATTTGCAAAAAATGCGTGATGTGACAGCTAAGCGTGTAGAACAATATTCTGATGTGTTTGAGGCTTTATCGGAAAGTTTTTTATCTTCAAGTATGAAAGAACAGCAACCAGCATCACTAAATGAAACAGATTATTTTTTAAGTTTCGTTACGGAAAAGACATGCCAAAATTGTTTTATGAAGCAACGTTGTTGGGTACGGAAATTCGAAGATACGTATGTCTTAATGGAAAACATGAAGGACGTACTATTGCACGGTGGAAGTATACACGATATGCAACGGGCACAATTTGATAGGCATTGTGTAAAATCAACGGAAGTCATTGAAGTAATGAAAAATGAAATATCATTGTTATCTTTAAATAAGCAATTAAAAGAACAAGTCGCCGAAAGCAAAAAAATCGTCGCTGATCAATTACAAGGTGTGTCCCAAATGATGGATAATTTTGCAAAGGAAATTGTGAAAGAGCGCCACCGACATGAACAAAAAGAAATCGAAATTGTACGGGCGCTACAACAAATGCATATTTCATTAGAAAAAATTGATATTTACCAGTTAGAAAAGGGAAATATCGATATGGAATTAGCACTTATTTTTCACGATTATCATGGCGAAGGTGCGAAAGTCATTGCTCCATTATTATCACATGTGTTAAATGAGACGATCGTCGTGGAAAAAGAGGAAATATCTCCTTTTCCAAACGGGGTAAGTTTTTTAACATTTCGTTCGGCAAAGCAATATACGATTGAAACAGGTGTTGCAACGGCAGCAAAAGGTGGCGGGCTCATTTCTGGTGATTGTCATCTCTTAACAGAGGTAGGAAAGGGAAAATATGCTTTGGCCATTAGTGATGGAATGGGGAATGGGTTACGTGCGCGGGAGGAAAGTAGTGAAACATTACGTTTATTAAAACAATTATTACAGACAGGTATATCAGAAAGTGTCGCAATTGAATCAATCAATTCGATTTTAGCGTTGCGGACTTCGGATGAAATTTTTGCAACATTAGACTTAGCGATCGTGAATTTACAAAATGCGTCATTAAGATTTGTAAAAATTGGTTCGGTTCCTAGCTTTTTAAAACGAGGGGATGAGGTTATTCAAATTGACGGAAGTAGTTTGCCGATAGGAATTATCCAACAAGTAGAAGTAGATATGATTCAACAAACATTAAAACAAGGTGATATCGTTATTATGATGAGTGATGGACTGTATGACGGAATCGTACATGTGACACATGATGAAAAACAATTACAACAAAAAATTGCACAGATCGAAACAGATGATCCACAACATATTGCAGATTTACTTTTAGAAGATGTTGTTCGTGATAACGGGGGAACGATAAGGGATGATATGACAGTCGTCGTATTTAAAATCGATAAATATCGTCCGAAATGGAAACCGATACCGGTGATGGAACAAATCGCTACATCCTAAAAGTTTCTAAACGAATAAAGGAAGGAATGGATAACATATCATCCCTACTTTATTCGTTTTTTTTCATCAGTTTGGTATTTGCAACGGAAATATTCCGTGAAACGTATCTTTTTTTAAAAATAACGTCCTATTAAATGACATTTAGGATCAATCATCGTTATAATATAGAAAAGGATGAGATTGGATTTTATGATGAAACAAATGATACGTAATTTTATGAAACAACATCATATGGTTAATGAAAATGAAACGATTATTGTAGCAACATCAGGTGGACCTGATTCTATGGCATTATTACATCTATTATGCCAAATGCGAGAAGAATTAGGTTTAGCACTTATTGCTGTGACAGTAGATCATCAATTACGTGGAAAAGCGTCAGAAGAAGATGTAGCATATGTTGCATCTGTTTGTAATGCTTGGGGAATCACACATGAATCCGTGCGTGTTGATGTACGTACTTATGTTGCACAAAACAAATTAAGTACACAAGTCGCTGCTCGTATATTACGTTATGAAGCATTACACCGAATGATGAAAAAGTATCGTGCATCATCTGTCGCAATGGGCCATCATGGAGATGACCAAATTGAAACGATGTTGATGAGCTTAACACGTGCAACCACTTTAAATGGTATGCTAGGTATTCCAGTGAAACGTCCTTTTCATGAAGGGCATATTATTCGCCCGTTATTATGTGTCACTAAAGCGATGATTGAACAATATTGTGAAAACGAAGGCATCCAACCACAGATCGATTTATCGAATTTTGATCCTTCCTATGAAAGAAATAACATAAGGAAAACGATCGTTCCTCCGTTGAAAGAACGATATGATCAATTACATCGGACGGTACAACGTTATACGGAAAGTGTTCAAGAAGATGAACGCTATTTACAAGCGGAAGCAAAAAAGATGTTTCGTGATGTATGTACCATCCGACAGGAAAAAGCAGAAATTGCTATCCAACTCGATCTATTTATGTCATACCCCGTCTCTTTACAAAGGCGTTGTTATCGACTAACATTAGACTATCTATATAAACAACCGTCACAAAATTTATCCCATGTACATGAAGGTCTATTTATGGAATTGTTACAATCTAATATTCCGAATAAACGTATACAGTTTCCCGAAAATGTATACATTGAAAAGGCGTATCGTACATTATATGTATATAAGGAAAGTACAGTAGAAAAAGCAGAACAAGAACTTTTGTTAGAAGATATGGAACAAACATGTACTTTATCGAACGGTGATCGTGTAAGCTTAACCTATATAGATAATTTAGATGCTATACCTAATAGTAAGTTTACATACGTTTGTAAGAAAGAGGAGATTGTCTTCCCACTACATATTCGAACGCGGCGTGATGGGGATAGAATGACGTATAATGGACTAGACGGTACAAAAAAGTTAAAAGATATTTTTATGGACGAAAAAGTGCCACGTCATTTACGCGATGACAAATTTATTGTGACAGATCATACTGGTGAGATTCTATGGCTAATTGGCATTAGAAAAAATGAAAAAATAAACAAAAAGAAACAAGGCCTATTTATAATGCTTACCTATGAACAGCATGGAAAAGGAAATGAGGAGGACAATTATGCGTGATGAAATATTAGAAGTATTAATAACGGAAGAGGATATAAAAGCTAAATGTGAAGAATTAGGGGCAACATTAACAGCAGAATACGAAGATAAATTTCCGCTCGTAATCGGTGTGTTAAAAGGAGCAACCCCATTTATGGCTGATCTTGTACGTCATATAGATACACATGTCGAAATGGATTTTATGGACGTATCGAGTTATGGAAGTGGCATGCGTTCATCTGGGGAAGTAAAAATTGTAAAAGATTTAGACGCGAAAGTAGAAGGAAGAGACTTACTCGTCGTAGAAGACATTATCGATAGTGGATTAACATTAAGTTACTTAGTGGACTTATTTAAATATCGAAAAGCTAAATCGGTTAAAATTGTTACATTATTAGACAAACCATCTGGAAGAACCGCGAAAATTAAAGCAGATATGGTTGGTTTTGAAGTGCCAGATGAGTTCGTTGTTGGTTATGGTTTAGATTATAATGAGCGATATCGTAATTTACCGTATATCGGTATATTAAAGCCAGAAGTATACCAGGATGAAATTGAAAAATAAAATGTGAACAAAGTTTTATTTTCTTTTCTTTAAAATAAGCAAAATAAAGAGTATTTAGTTGTATTGGATAAATTTAATATGATACTATGTTATGGAGTTTTCCCGTTGAGGGGAGGAGGTTTGTAAATGGACCGAATTTTTCGGAATGTACTAACATATGCATTAATATTCGTCGTGTTAATCGGAGTAATTAGCCTTTTTAAAGGACAAAATGAACCGTCAGAAGAAATGAATGTAAAAGAGTTCATGAGTGCTTTAGAAGGTGATAAAATATCAGAAATGACGATGCAACCAAAGAATAAAATTATTAGAATTACTGGTGAATTAAAGAAAGACGATAAACCATTCGTCGTTCAAGTACCAGATAATAACGATATTATCGCAAATATTACAGACACTGCGAATGAAAAAAGTGTACTGAAAATTGAACAGGAAGAACAGCCGAGTGCGTTCGTTAGTTTCCTGACGATGATGTTACCATTCTTATTAATTGGATTAATTTTCTTCTTTATTTTTACGCGAGCTCAAGGTGGAGGCGGCGGTGGCCGTGTAATGAACTTTGGTAAAAGTAAAGCGAAATTATATACAGAAGAACAAACGAAGGTACGCTTCACAGATGTAGCTGGAGCAGATGAAGAAAAGCAGGAACTTGTAGAAGTAGTAGAGTTCTTAAAAGATCCACGTAAATTCTCTGAACTAGGTGCAAGAATTCCTAAAGGGGTACTATTAGTCGGTCCTCCAGGTACAGGTAAAACATTACTTGCCCGTGCAGTTGCAGGAGAAGCTGGAACGCCATTCTTTTCTATTAGTGGTTCAGACTTCGTTGAAATGTTCGTCGGAGTTGGGGCTTCACGTGTAAGAGATTTATTCGAAAACGCGAAAAAGAATGCACCTTGTATTATTTTCATTGATGAAATTGATGCAGTAGGTAGACAGCGTGGTGCTGGTCTTGGTGGTGGTCACGATGAACGTGAACAAACATTAAACCAGTTATTAGTAGAGATGGATGGGTTTGAAGGAAACGAAGGAATCATTATGATTGCGGCAACGAACCGTCCAGACATTTTAGACCCTGCATTATTACGTCCGGGTCGTTTTGATAGACAGATCCCTGTAAATAGGCCAGACCTAAAAGGCCGTGTAGCTGTATTAAAAGTACACGCACGTAATAAGCCTTTAGCTGAAGATGTTGATTTAAAAACAATCGCAGCTCGTACACCAGGGTTTGCTGGGGCAGACTTAGAGAACGTATTAAACGAAGCGGCATTAGTTGCTGCACGTCATGATAAAAAGGTCATCACAATGAAAGAAGTAGATGAAGCAATTGACCGTGTGATCGCTGGACCAGCGAAAAAGAGCCGTGTCATTTCTGAAAAAGAAAGACAAATTGTTGCATACCACGAAAGTGGGCATACAATTATCGGTATGGTGTTAGATGACGCAGACACAGTTCATAAAGTAACTATCGTTCCGCGTGGACAAGCTGGTGGATATGCGGTTATGTTGCCAAAAGAAGATCGCTTCTTAGCAACTCGTCCAGAGTTATTTGACCGTATTACAGGATTACTAGGTGGTCGAGTCGCAGAGGAAATCATATTTGGACGTGATCATGTAAGTACCGGTGCATCAAATGACTTCCAACGTGCAACAGCGATTGCGAAACAAATGATCACAGAGTATGGAATGAGCGAAAAAATCGGCCCTACTCAATTTGCAGATGGTGGAAAAGATCCGTTCTTAGGAAGAGATTTATCATCTGATAAAAATTATAGTGAAGCAATTGCACATGAAATTGACATAGAAACACAGAGTTTCATTAATAGTTGTTATGAACGAGCGAAAGATATTTTAACAGAGCATCGTGAACAACTAGAATTAATTGCTGAAAAATTATTAGAAGTAGAAACATTAAATGCGAATGAAATTAAGTCTCTATTCGATACAGGTGAAATGCCTATCGAACATACTCCTTCTAAAGAGGAAGAAGAAGACGTAAAACTTGAAACGTATGAAGAAACGAAAGAGAAAGCGGCAAAAAAACTCGAGGAATCAGAAGAACAGACTGATACGGAAGAGTTAGTCGATACGAATGCTTCAGACTCGCAAGAAGAGGAAGTAACGTCAGCAGACGCAGACGTGAAACCGGACGAAGAAGAGAAGTAAGTATCTAAAACACAAGAGTCCATATCGTATGGATTCTTGTGTTTTTTTAGCTCTACAATATATGGTGTTGGTGTAAAAAATGCATTGGCACCTTTTTTATGTATAAAAGTAGAATGATTTTACACTTTAAATGCAGAACAATCATTCAAAGGAGGAAATCCTTCGCCCTTACAGCTTACGCAACAAAGGAGGAGGAAACGAGCATGTAAACAGTCATATGAAACGTAGGGAATGTTCGTAGGCTCGTGCGTGAAAAAAGCCTAGATAAGACAAGAAAAGCAAAGTCTGAGCTTGGCTTACTAGCCGCGCGGAAAGCGGACTACATTTCCGAAGTGACATATTCACGCTATTCTTATTGGCTATGTATTGACTTAACACAACTAAGTATTGCATAACTTTCAGGGTGTTACCAACGCTGTTTGACAAAGAGTTATATAAATTGGTAAGACAATGGCTAGCACCGTTATATCCCTATTCCTATCATTAACAATAGTAGAAGGAAACGGACGTTGCGACTGCCGAGTGAGCAGTCAAGTGAAGTAACGTTATTGTAAAACCGAAGTTAGTCTAGCTACATCTTTTCCGGAACAATTTTTAAAGAGTATTTTTATGAGACTAAATTTTTGTAAAAAGTGTGTAGTTCCGTCATAATAAATCAAGATGAAGTTCGTTTATAAATGGGAGCAAAATGATAGAGGAGTGAGCAGACGTATGATTTTTGTTATTGATATTGGGAATACAAATACAGTACTAGGAATTTTTGAAGAGGACAAACTAATCTATGAGTGGCGTATACAAACCGACATTCATAAAACGAAAGATGAGTTTGCGATGCTCATTCAATCTCTATTTCAGTTTAAAAAATTATCATTTGTTGACGTGGAAGGTATTATTATATCCTCTGTTGTACCACCAATTATGCGTTCATTAGAAACGATGTGTCTGGAATATTTTCATCTTACACCATACGTTGTTGGAAAGGATACAATGCGGGCACCGCTAGAAATAACTTATCCAAACCCGAAAGAGATAGGAGCAGACCGAATTGTAAATGCGGTTGGTGCCATTCATTTATATGATGAACCGATGATCATTATCGACTTCGGTACAGCGACAACATTTTGTTATGTAGATGAGCAAAAACGATACCACGGTGGAATTATTACACCAGGTATAAAGATATCCATGGACGCTTTGTATGATAAAGCATCGAAATTACCAAAAATTGAAATTGCACCGACAGAAAATGTCGTTGGCCTATCGACGGTCGAAGCGATGCAATCAGGAGTGTATTATGGATATGTATCACAAGTAGATGGAATTGTTCGCCGTATGAAAAGTGAACTTAGTGTTCATCCAACGGTCATTGCAACAGGAGGATTTGCTTCATTAATAGCAAAAGGATCTGAAACGATTCAACATATTGAACAACATTTAACATTAAAAGGGTTATATCATATATATCAACATGAAGAAAAGAGGAACATATAAATGCAAGATTATTTAGTGAAAACAACATTGTATGACGGAATGGTTCGTGCATATGCTGCTGTGACAACAAATACGGTAGAAGAAGCTAGACGTAGACAAGATACATGGGCGACACCGTCTGCGGCTTTAGGTAGAACGTTAACGATCACGGGTATGATGGGCGCGATGTTAAAAGGAGAAGACACCTTAACAGTAAAGGTAGAAGGAAATGGACCAATAGGTGCAATTATAGTCGATGCAAATGCTCATGGCGATGTACGAGGGTATGTCATTCATCCGCATGTCGATTTCCCGTCAAATGAGCAGGGGAAATTAGATGTTCGAGCAGCCGTTGGAACAGAAGGAACATTAAGCATCGTAAAAGATCTCGGCCTAAAAGATTATTTTACAGGACAAGTCCCAATAGTATCTGGAGAAATTAGTGAAGACTTTACGTATTATTTTGCGACATCCGAACAAACGCCATCCGCAGTTGGAGCAGGGGTGTTAGTGGATACAGATTATACAATTAAAGCAGCTGGTGGATTTATCGTGCAATTAATGCCGGGTGCAACAGAAGAAATAGTAGCAAAACTGGAACAGAAATTAGAAAACTTCCCACCTATTTCTTCCTTAATCGAAGCAGGAAATAGCCCGGAAGAAATTTTGCAACGATTATTTGACGATGAAACAATTGATGTATTAGAAAAAATGGATGTGCAATATAAATGTAAATGCTCCAAAGAGCGAATGGAAAATGCTATTAAAGGATTAGGAGCAGAAGAGATTACAAAGATGATCGAAGAGGACCACGGTGCTGAAGCGACTTGTCATTTTTGTAATGAGGTGTACCATTTAACAGAAGACGAATTACGTGCATTATTATAATAGATAAAGGGTAGAAGTAACATATAGGATATATGGAAAACTTCTACCTTTTTGTTATTTATAGTTGACAAACATTGGATAGAAAGGTATATTATAAATAAATCCTATAAAAATACTACGAATTGAGAGGGATCGGACATGAAAGTGACAGATAATATTGCTCAGTTAATTGGAGAAACACCAGTCGTTAAATTACCACAAGCAGATGAAAATAGTGCAGACATATATGTGAAATTAGAATACTTTAACCCAGGTAGCTCTGTAAAAGACCGTATTGCCTTAGCAATGGTGGAAAAAGCGGAAGAAGAAGGATTAATTAAACCTGGCGATACGTTAGTTGAACCGACGAGTGGAAATACAGGTATTGGTTTAGCATTAGTTGCTGCTGCAAAAGGGTACAATTTAGCGGTAGTGATGCCTGATACGATGAGTCAAGAACGTCGTAATTTATTAAAAGCTTACGGTGCTAAATTATATTTGACACCTGGTGCTGAAGGAATGAAAGGTGCAATCGCAAAAGCGGAAGAATTAAAAACAGAAAACGGTTATTTCATGCCTCAACAATTTAAAAACGAAGCAAACCCTGAAGTACATGCTCATACAACAGGGCAAGAGCTTGTAAAACAATTCCCTGATGGAGTAGATGGATTTGTTTCTGGAATTGGTACAGGTGGAACGATTTCAGGTGCTGGGAAAGTATTAAAGGAAAAATTTGACGGTGTGAAAGTATATGCTGTTGAACCAGAAGATTCACCAGTATTATCAGGTGGTTCACCAGGTCCACATAAAATTCAAGGAATCGGTGCGGGCTTCGTTCCTGATGTGTTGGATACAGCGATTTATGATGAAATTATTAAAGTGAAAAACGAAGAAGCGTTTGATGCGGCACGTACGACAGCTAGAACAACGGGGATTTTAGGTGGTATTTCTGCTGGAGCTGCAATTGCTGCTGCTAAAAAAGTCGCAAAAGAACTTGGCGCAGGAAGAAAAGTAGTTGCGATTTTACCTGACAATGGTGAGCGTTACTTATCGACAGCATTATATCAATTTGAAGAATAATAGATGAAGTGAAAATAGATCATGATTCAATTTGAACAAATATTGAATCATGGTCTTTTTTTTTGACTATTTATCGGACGAATTATCTTACATAGTTATTTATTTATGGTAAACTAAATGAAGAAATAATTGAATTTTTATAGATAGAGGGAGATTTTATGTATATACATACACCTTCAAAGAAAATAGATATATCAAAGCGAACTTTAATTATGGGGATTTTAAATGTAACACCTGACTCTTTTTCGGACGGTGGATCCTATACTTCGGTGGACCTTGCTATTGCGCGAGCAAAACAGATGGTCGAGGATGGAGCAGATATGATTGATATTGGTGGAGAATCAACATCCTCCTGGAGACCAAATCATGATCCTGTTTCAGAAGAGGAAGAAATTGAACGAGTCATTCCAGTTATTCAAGCGTTGAAAGAACATATAAACATTCCGATATCGATTGATACGTATAAAGCGAAAACAGCGGAAGAAGCTGTGAAAGCAGGAGCAGACATTATTAATGATATATGGGGGGCGAAAAAGGAACCTGCAATTGCAAAAGTTGCAGCCACTTACAATGTCCCGATTGTTTTAATGCATAATCGAAACCATACATCTTATAATGACATGATCGAAGACATAGTGACAGAAATACAAGAAAGTATTCATATAGCGAAACAAGCTGGTGTCAAAGACGAACAAATTATTGTAGATCCTGGAATCGGTTTTGGAAAAGAGGTACAAGATAATTTTTTTGTCATGAGACATTTACATGAAATTATAGCCAAATTACCGTACCCACTTTTACTAGGAGCGTCTAGAAAAAGATTTATTAACGAAGTGTTAGACATACCAGCGGAAGAACGTGACAATGCAACAGGTGCTACAACTTGTTATGGCATTGCACAAGGTGCTCATATCGTTCGGGTACATGAAGTGAAAAAAACGAAAGAGCTAACGACAATGATGGATGCGATGGTGCATGGGGTTGGAGTAAATGGATAAAATAATTTTAAAAGACCTACAATTTTATGGGTATCATGGTTTATTTGAAGAAGAGAACAAATTAGGCCAACGATTTTCGGTTGATTGTGATCTTTATACTTCTTTGAAAGAAGCTGGAACGACCGACGAAATGCATGCATCGATTCATTATGGTCATGCTTATGAACTAATTCGTGATATCGTGGAAGGCGAGCCGAAAAACTTAATTGAGGCAGTAGCAGAAACAATTGCAAAATCATTATTTGAAAAGTTTCCAATGTTAAATGCGTGTATGGTTAGAGTAGTTAAGCCGAATCCGCCAATTCATGGGCAGTATGAATCTGTTGCGGTAGAAATTTATAGGGAGCGAGAAAAATGAATGTAGCATATATAAGTTTAGGTTCTAATATTGAGCCTCGTGAACAATATATGGAAGATGCGTTAAAAAAGTTGGAAGCACATAAAGATATAACTATTGTGACTAAATCAACAATCTATGAAACTGCTCCGGTTGATTACTTAGAGCAAGACCAATTTTTAAATATGGTGATTGAAGTAGAGACATCATTAAAAAACATAGAGTTACTACATGCGTGTCAACAAATTGAAAATGAATTAGGAAGAGAACGCACGATAGATAAAGGACCACGTACAATGGATCTAGACATATTGCTCTTCAATTGTGAGAATAGGGAAATTGAAGGATTGCGAATTCCGCACCCAAGATTACATGAAAGAGCCTTTATTCTAATTCCGTTATTTGAAATTGCGCCTGAATTAGCGTTGCCAACTTCTGGTGTCTTGATTGAAGATCTATTGCATAAAATATCGGAAAAGGAAAAGGCATCCGTTGTAAAATGGGAAAAAGCATAATTTTTATGCAAAATATGTAAATAGACTTGCTTTATAGAACGATGATTCGTAAAATATAGAACAGATTCGAATGAACTTGAATATGATTAAATGGAGTGATTATGTTGTCGGAAGAACTAAATGAACATATGAGAGTACGTCGTGAAAAATTAGCGACATACTATAATGAAGGAATAGATCCTTTTGGTGGAAAGTTTGAACGAACAAACGACGCAAAGGAATTACATGATTTATATGAAGAATTTTCAAAAGAAGAGTTAGCTGAGAAGGATATTTCAGTTACAATAGCTGGTCGAGTAATGACAAAACGTGGAAAAGGTAAAGTAGGATTTACGCATATCCAAGATGCAACAGACCAAATTCAACTATATGTAAGAAAAGATGATATCGGAGAAGAAGCTTACGAAATCTTTAAATCAGTAGATATCGGTGATATTGTCGGTGTAACAGGTGTTGTTTTTAAAACGAATGTTGGGGAATTATCGATTCACGCGAAAGAATTCACATTACTAACAAAATCATTACGTCCGTTACCAGATAAGTATCACGGTTTACAAGATATTGAATTACGCTACCGTAAACGTTATTTAGATTTAATTACAAATGAAGAGAGTCGCAAAACATTTGTGATGCGTAGTAAAATTATCCAATCGATGAGAAGTTATTTAAATAACGCAGGGTTTTTAGAAGTAGAAACACCCATGCTTCATTCTATTCCAGGGGGGGCAGCTGCACGTCCGTTCGAAACACATCACAATGCCTTAGATATAGAATTATATATGCGAATCGCAATTGAATTACATTTAAAGCGACTAATAGTTGGTGGATTAGAGAAAGTATATGAAATAGGCCGTGTATTTAGAAATGAAGGGATCTCAACAAGACATAACCCAGAATTTACGATGATTGAGTTATATGAAGCATATGCTGATTATAAAGATATTATGTCGTTAACTGAAAATATGGTTGCACATATAGCAGAGGAAGTATTAGGAACGACAACTATCCAATATGGCGAAGATACGATTGATTTAAAACCAGAATGGACAAGACTTCATATGGTAGATGCTATTAAAGAATATGTTGGTGTAGACTTTTGGGGAAATATTTCAGATGAAGAAGCACGATCATTAGCAAAAGAGCATGGCGTGGAAATTACAGACGCTATGACATATGGACATATCGTAAATGAGTTTTTTGAACAAAAGGTAGAAGAACAACTTGTACAACCGACATTTATTTATGGGCATCCTGTAGAAATTTCTCCATTAGCAAAGAAAAACAAAGAAGATGAACGATTTACAGATCGTTTTGAATTATTTATTGTAAGAAGAGAACATGCAAATGCATTTACAGAATTAAATGATCCAATTGACCAACGTCAACGTTTTGAAGCACAAGTTGCAGAACGTGAAGCTGGAAACGACGAAGCACATTTAATGGACGAGGACTTCTTGGAAGCATTAGAATATGGAATGCCTCCAACAGGAGGATTAGGAATCGGAATCGATCGCCTAGTTATGTTATTAACAAATGCACCATCCATTAGAGATGTATTATTATTCCCGCAAATGAAAACTAAATAATTATTTTAGATCAAACACAAGGTGAACGGAAAATATCTGTCACGATTAGGTGAATCGTTGATAGATCAATGTTTCTGTAATTTACGCCTTGTGTTTTTCATTTTTATTATCATATTGTTTGCAAACATTTTTGGAATTTGTTATATTTATTTATGCCGTTCGAGAGAGGCATTCATAATGAAAATTTCTTCGAAAAAAGATTCAACAAAGTTGTTGACATCAACATGGCATTCATGCTATATTATAGAGGTCGCTATTTTGGCGGACGAAAAATAAGTTAAAAAACTTCATCGAAAGTGTTGACAAGGAAATGTCGGCATGATATAGTATAGAAGTTGCCTCAAGAGAGGCGAACATT
>NZ_JAXHDE010000016.1:0-78109 GCF_037072005.1 Pseudogracilibacillus sp. SO10305
TTGCTACCCCATAGTGACCATGAAACCAATTTGCGACCATTTTTATGAGTAATGAAAATGGGTAAATAAAATAATGATCGAATATCCCTGTTGCTTGACTATCTATTGGATCAAGATTCATTGCACATCCCGATAATGTGAATACGGTAAAAATAATTATGAAACTTAAACTAACTTTTTTAAAAAGTGTGAGTAAGTTGTTTGTAGACATAATTGTCCTCCTCTTATTTTATTATGTTGATTAAAATAAGAGTGAACACCATCTTCTTTATCGTCTTTTTCAGTAATTCTTTTACATATCATCACAAACCAATCCATAAATGATTCATTAGTTATGATTGGTTTTTCTATTTGCGTTAGATTTATTTTTACATGTCGATGATCATTTTGAAATTCATAACTTTGTTTCATCATATGTTTGAAAACAAATTGACTAACATATGCAATCCCTAATGTGATCAACAATAATCCTACATAAAAATAAACCATAGAAACATCAACAAAAATATGATGGAACATATCCATAAACAATCTTACTCACCCCCTTCATGTTCACGTTGTATATTACATTATAATTTAATTTTACCAAACATTGTATACACGTACAACAATCACTTTATTTTTTAATCGTCATTCGGTGCATAAATATATAGCTTACAAGATAAACAATGATACTAAGTCCGAACATATAATAAAAGTAACTAAATTCAAAGTGTAATACGATATATTCCAATAATTGAAATACTGCTCCTTCATTACTCATATCGAAGACAAATAACACACCAATTAATCCCATAAATGAGAAGCCGATTAACTTCCCATATCGATAAAAAATTAACGATATAAAAAATACAACCATACTTAATAACATCGTAATTGATATATCTATAATTATTTCCGTTGCAAAAGTCGAATTCGGCAGTAAATCTGCGATATGATTGATCGTAAATTCACTAGAACCATTCCTCAATACTAATGCTCTACCATTCATATCAAAGAACATTTTCAATATTGCTTGAATCAGTTGAATGACTACTGCGTTCAAAATGGAAGCTATTAATAAGAAAGTACCTAATGATAAGAAAATCGGAAATCTTGTCACTCCTAATTTTATCATAAATGGCATGACTCCTGTCACAACCATCCCAGCAACAATTGGTGTGTAAAAATACATCGGTGCTGATAAGGTAAACTCAGTCATACTCGATTGCAATAAATACGTTGACCCCACTGATAAAATAACTATTCCTATTAAAATAGCCCAAAATGTTAGTAATGATATTTTATAATTCGTATATATCATATGCATTGTACCTTTAATTTCCTGTATCATTTGTTATGCTCCTTTCTCTGTATCAGTTAAATAAATCATTAAATCCTGGATCGGAATTCCTTCCACACTGAATCCCGCCTTTTTAGCTTCTTCTTTATTCCCATAAATGGAGGCAGTCATCATGTTCGCAATTTGCTTCGTTTCCATTACATGTTTATTAGCAATGAAATGTTTCACTTCCTCTACATCACCTGTAATAACGAAGGCACTATTGCGTAATTTTTCTGCTTGTTCATGAAGCATTAATTCTCCTTCTTGCAAAATTAATACTTCCTCAAATAACAAACTTACTTCATCAATTAAATGTGTCGAAAAGATAATCATTCTTTCATTTTTCTCATATTGCTCTAATAAAATATTGTAAAACTTCTTCCGTCCAGCCGCATCAAGTCCAATATATGGTTCATCAAAAATCGTAATTGGGGCATTACTAGCTAAACCAACAATTATTCCAACTGCAGAACTCATTCCTTTTGAATATGTTTTTAGTCGTTTTTTAATTGGAAGTTTATAAAGTTTCACTAGGTCACGTACCAATTGTTCGTCCCAATGGTCATAAATAATAGAGCAAGTTTTAAAAATATCTTTCACTTTCATTTCTTTTTGAAAATTATCGCCTTCTTTAATCATACAAATATTTTTCGTTATTGAACGATTATTAAAAGGAGTCTCGCCATCTACTTTTACTGTTCCAGAAGTTGGTAGTTGTAATCCTGCTAATATATCCATAAAAGTTGTTTTACCTGCTCCATTTCGACCGAGCAGTCCATAAATCTTTGGTCCATTCAATGTAAATGATACATTTTTTAATGCATCGGTCTTTTTATAAGTTTTTGTTAAATGTTCCACCTTCAATTGCATATTACTTCTCCTCCTTTAACATTTTTACTAATTGTTCACTCGTTATATTTAATTTTTTTGCCTCTTCTTGTAAGGGTAAAATAAAATGATCAAAAAACTCTTGTAATCTTTTTTCACGAATAATTTGGATTGCATCCTCTGTGACAAACATTCCAACACCTCTTTGCTTTTTTAATATATTTTCCTGCACAAGTTCATTCATCCCTTGTCTTGCTGTTGCTGGATTTATTTGATAAAACTTCGCTAATTCATTTGTTGATGGAGCTTTTTCACCAATCGCAATCGATCCTTTTAGTATTGCATCCTCTAAAAATTCTTTAATTTGTATATAGATTGGTCGTTGGTCATCTAATTCCCTTTTCATCTGTGCATCACCTTCTTTACGTGTTAGTTAGTTGTATAACTAACCATATAACCAATTAAGTGATTTGTCAATATCATTCCACAAAAAAAAGACGGAAATTATCCGTCTTTTTTAATATTCGTTATATTTGCCTCTACGACTTCGAGCCCGATCCGATCTACTCTTTGTTGTATTTCCTCTTGCAAAAGGTCTTTCATAGTTTGTGGTAAATTTTTTTCAAATTGATTTTTTGTTTCATCGCTTAATTGGGAAGTCATTAAAATTTTTATAGCGGCTACACTCTGTTCTTTCATATAGGTATGGTAATTTTCTACTTCATACAATGCCTTCGCCGTATCCACAACTTTATACTGTATATAAAGATGAACCGCCCATGTTTCATTATCTGTTCCATAAATGGTAATATCTTTTAAATGTATCGACTCATTTCTTAGTGAAATCGTTCGTTTCTTAGTAAGTGGAATGGTAAAAATAAACCCATGTTTGCGAATCGTCCCTACATATCCATGATAAAATGTAATTAATTTCGCTTCATTCGGATATATAAATGTAAAACTCGTTATAAAGAAAAGAGTTATAATAACTAATAATAATGCAACCACATAATGATGATGCAAGAAGCTAAGTACCGCGCATATTGCAAGAATCCCAATTATGATCATTCCTAAAATACCATTCAATGACCATGCTTCTTTTTCAATCATAAAAATTCTTCCTCTCCAAAAGCCATTTCTTCTAGTTTTGCCAATTTTGAGCATTTTAATAAAAATTATTCGAGTTATTTTGAAATATTCCTTTTTGTGTAGGAGTTGGTTATGGTATTCAACTGGATTCTTGCGATTTTGGGGTTGGGTTCTTGAAGGTTTGAAGTTGGGTTCTTACAGCTTCGGCTTGGATTCTTGCAACTTCTCACTGCATTCTTGCAACTTCGCACTGCATTCTTGCAACTTTGGCACGTATTCTTGCAACTTCGACACGCATTCTTGCAACTTCGACACGCATTCTTGCAACTTTGGCACGTATTCTTGCAACTTCGACACGCATTCTTGCAACTTCGCACTGCATTCTTGCAACTTCGCACTGCATTCTTGCAACTAACTAATTTACATAAAAAAGCGGTGCTATCATTGATAGCACCGCTTTAGCCCTTTATGCTTTTTTCATGACAATTTTTTCATCTTCTAATAGAACTTGGACTTCTTTAGTTGTTTCATCTTCTAAAATTAAATCCGTTAATCTATCTTCAATTTCATTTTGGATAACACGACGTAATGGTCTTGCACCAAAACGTGAATCATATCCTAATTTTACTAAATGAGATTTTGCCTCATCTGTTATATCGATAGAAATATCATTATTTTCAA
This sequence comes from Pseudogracilibacillus sp. SO10305, assembly GCF_037072005.1. Classification (NCBI taxonomy): domain Bacteria; kingdom Bacillati; phylum Bacillota; class Bacilli; order Caryophanales; family Bacillaceae; genus Pseudogracilibacillus; species Pseudogracilibacillus sp. SO10305. The sequence continues at coordinate 3,923 of NZ_JAXHDE010000016.1, forward strand.
TCGTGTTTTCTAATTCTGTAAGCATTAAATCGAAAATGTGTAATAAATGTTCTTCTTCCAGTTCATTAAATGTAACAATTGCATCAAAACGGTTCAAGAATTCAGGCTTAAAGTAATCTGATAAGTTTTCAAAAGAAGAAATTACGTTGTTTTCTTTTTCAAAACCGACATTAACTTCTTTAAACTGTGAACCAGCATTGCTCGTCATAATTATAACTGTATCTTTAAAGCTCACTGTTCTACCATGCGAGTCTGTTAAATGACCATCTTCCATAATTTGCAAGAACATATTTTGTACGTCTGGGTGTGCCTTTTCAATTTCATCTAATAAAATGATTGAATATGGTTGGCGTCGTACCTTTTCCGTTAATTGTCCTGCCTCTTCATGACCTACATATCCTGGTGGAGAACCGATTAATTTTGAGACTGTATGTTTTTCCATATATTCACTCATATCGAGACGAACTAACGCATCTCTTGTACCAAACATTTCTTCTGCTAATACTTTTGATAATTCGGTTTTCCCAACACCAGTTGGTCCAACGAATAAGAATGATCCTATTGGACGATATTTTGATTTTAATCCTGCACGACTACGACGGATTGCCTTAGCAATATGATCCACTGCCTCATCTTGTCCAATAACTTTTGCGCGTAAATGTTCAGCAAAATTTTTCATTTTTTCGCGTTCATCTGTCTGAAGTTTTGTAACAGGAACACCTGTTTTCTCCTCAATTATTTGTTCTATATCTTCTACTTTGACTGCTGCACGAATTTCTGTATCAATTTCTTTCGCCTTGTCTAGTTGTTTTTGTAATTGGATTTCTTGGTAACGTAAGTTTGCTGCACGTTCATAATCTTCTTGTTCTGCAGCTGCTTCTTTTTCTTTCGTTACCTTTTCTAACTGTTGTTCAATAGAGTCAGAATCTTTCTCTGCATTCGCAAGGTTTAATCTAGCACCAACTTCATCCATTAAATCGATTGCTTTATCTGGTAAAAAACGGTCTTGAATGTAACGGTTTGATAATTGTACGAATGCGTCCACTACTTCATCACTATATGTGACACCATGAAATTGTTCGTAACGTGATTTAATTCCTTGTAAAATTTGCACCGTTTCTTCCAATGATGGCTCTTTTACGATAATTGGTTGGAAACGACGTTCTAATGCAGCATCCTTTTCAATTTGACGATACTCTTTTAATGTTGTTGCACCAATAATCTGTAATTCTCCACGAGCTAATGCTGGTTTTAAAATATTCCCTGCATCCATTTGAGATCCTTCTGTCATTCCAGCACCAACTAATAAATGAAGCTCATCGATAAATAAAATAACTTCTGGACGATCTTTTAATTCTTGGATTAATTGCTGCATTCTTTCTTCAAATTGTCCACGGATTCCTGTATTCGCAACTAATGAAGCAACATCTAATACATATACTTCTTTGTTCATTAATTTGGAAGGGACATTTCCCTCTACAATTTTTAATGCTAATCCTTCAGCGATTGCCGTTTTACCAACACCAGGTTCCCCGATTAAAACAGGATTGTTTTTGTTTCGGCGGTTTAAAGTTTCTATGACACGTTTTACCTCTATATCACGACCGATAACTGGATCAATTCGATTGTTTCTCGCATCGTCTGTTACATTATTACCTAATTGATCTAATAAACCATCACGGCCGCCACCTTGTTTCTGCTTAGTTTTTGTTCGACTTTGTCCTTGGTTAGATCCTCCCATATTTTGTTGGAAAAATCCTTGATCAAAAAATCCATCTCCATGCATAAAGTTACTCATATCTGACATTTGATTTTGTACATTGTTAAAACATTCATTACATAAATGTAATTGCATCTTCTCATTATTAAATTGCATTGCCATATTTACATTGGCACGATTAATTCCACACTGTTGACATTTCATATTATAATTCCTCCTTTAATTCATAATATGATGTTATACGTCAAGTTTGTCTTTCGTCATTTTGACTTTGACTATCTTTGACTATGATTTTATTATACACTGACCTTCTTTGACTTTCAAGTCTTTTTGCTTATTTTTTTTAAAAAAAATAAAACAACGCCGAATATGTAGATCGACGTCGTTTCTTCGCTATTTTGATTATTCATTTTATTCGTTATATCTTGCTTTTTCTAATTCTCTAAGTTCTACTCGACGGATTTTTCCTGATACTGTTTTCGGTAGTTCAGTTACAAATTCAATTTTTCTAGGGTATTTATATGGTGCTGTTTCTTTTTTACAAAAAGTTTTTAATTCATCGATTAATAAAGCCTCATCTACAACCTCTTCCCGTAGTACAATAAATGCTTTTACTAATTGGCCACGTATTTCATCTGGTGTCCCAACGACAGCACATTCCTGAACAGCCGGGTGCCTTACGAGTACATCTTCCACTTCAAACGGTCCTATTGTATATCCTGAACTGACAATAATATCATCATCACGGCCTTCAAACCAAAAATATCCGTCTTCATCCTTTTTGGCACGGTCGCCCGTTACATAGAAATCCCCGCGCTTTGCAATAGCCGTTTTTTCTTCATCTTTATAGTACCTTTTAAACAAGGCTGGACTATTTAATGTAACAGCAATATCACCGACTTCTCCAACGTCTACAATTTTTCCTGCTTCATTAATTATTTCTACCTCATTACCAGGTGTTGGTTTCCCCATCGAACCAGGTTTCACTTCCATTTCTTTCATTATACCTAATAAAAGCGTATTTTCAGTTTGTCCATATCCATCGCGTACAGATAAATTAAATGTTTTTTGAAACGTATCAATTACTTCGCGATTTAATGGTTCCCCTGCAGATACCGCACTATGTAAATGGTTTAAATTAAAAGTAGATAATTGATCTAATTTTGCCATCATACGATATTCAGTAGGTGTACAGCATAATACATTAATCTTTTCCTTTTCTAACAATGTCATATATTTTTCCGCATTAAATTTTCCATTATATACAAATCCTGTTGCCCCGGAGCCTAACACAGACATCAATGGGCTCCAAACCCATTTTTGCCATCCTGGAGCAGCTGTCGCCCAAACGAGATCATCTTTTTGAATTGCTAACCAATTTTCAGCTACTGTTCGTAAATGAGCATATCCCCATGCATGTGTATGAACAACACCTTTTGGATTACCCGTCGTTCCAGAAGTATAAGGTAAAAACGCAATATCATCTCTAGACGTATGTTCGATTTCATACTTCGGACTAGCTTCCTCTTTTAAGGCATCTAAAAAATGCCATCCTTCGACACTATCTCCAATTGAGAATTTCAATAAATCATCATATTGCTTGATCCCCTTATAAGCATTGGCAAATGGATAATAACTGACAATTCCTTTAACCTCTCCATGTGTCACACGATATTGTAAATCAGCTGTCGTTAACATTTCTGAACTTGGAATAATAATGATTCCTGATTTTAATGCAGCTAAATATGTTTCATAAGCTTCGATAATCCTAGGCACCATGACGAGTAATTTATCGCCTTTTTGCAATCCTTTTTTGACTAATGCGTTTGCTATTCGATTTACATTTTCAATTAATTTACCATATGTTATTTCTTTTCTCGTACCATTTTCTTCTTTATAGATGAGTGCCAATTTATTTGCCGGATGTCTTTCGATATCCATCATGATGTTATAATTATCTGGAGCAATTAAATCATCTCTATTCATGTTACCACTCCTTTATCTTTATATTATTTAGTATAACAAAATAAAGGAGTTATTTGAATATTCATTTTCTAGAACAATGTCGTATCAATAAATTGTTGGATCATTAGGTCGTCTAAATCTTTAAATGTATAACCTTCTTTTTGTAATTTTTCAATCACATGTTCTAACGCTTCGGCATTATCTTTAGATACTGTATGCAATAAAACGATCGCTCCTGGATGCACTTGTTGCATCATTTTATCATAACTATATTTCCACCCTTCTGTTTTATCGCGTTCCCAATCTTTGTATGCTAATGACCAAAATACATGTATATACCCTTTTTCTTCTGCCCATTGTAAAGATTTTTCATTAAATGTCCCTTTTGGGGGTCGTAAATAAACTAATTGCTTTTCACCAGTAATCTTTTCTACCGCTTTATCCAACTTCTCAATATCTTCATACATCTCGTCTTTCGATATTTTCGTAAAATCTTTGTGATGGTATGAATGGTTACCAATTTGATGACCATCTTTTACCATACGTTTGATTAATTCAGGCTCTTCTTTTACATAATGACCTGTAACAAAAAATGTCGCTGGGACATCATATTTTTTTAACACATCTAATACTTTTTCTGTATAACCTGCTTCATAACCTTGGTCAAACGTAAAATAAATTTCTTTTTCATCTGTATTTCCTATATACAATGTACGATATTTATCAATAATTTTTTCGTATATGCCAAACTCTGGAGGTTTTCCTTCTTTACTTTGTTTAAATCCCCAGCCATAAGCAGCAACATCATTCATTGGTTGAAAGAAACTGACTACCATCATAATCATGAAAATAGATAAAAAGCGTTTCATCACGTTTTCTCCTTTTTCATTAATTTGGCGTAGTAGGATGAAAATATACTTGGAAAAATTTACTCACTTCATACTTTTATTTCATATCACACAGCATAACAAAAAAATCTCCTTAAAGTAGAACAGACTTTATGTTTTATCTGTTTACCTTAAGGAGACTATTTCCCTTTAATTGCATTCCATTTATTCCATTATCATTAATTTAAATTCGTAATGAATGTTTCATACCTTTTTTAATTAAATAAGACTGCAAATCTTATTTCGCTTCTAAATCTTCAATGGAGTTAATGTCCATATAACTTGGAACGGCGAGGCCAATTTTAGCGCCAGATAAATTAGGACCTAAATCGACTAAATTCTTTTCATGTTTGTCGTAGTACTCTTTCGTCGTCACTGGCAGCCAAACTCCTACCGTTGCATCTGCATCCCCATTTGCGATCGATTCAAATAATACTGCTGAATCTAATGGTGTTACATTCACTTTGAAACCGACTTGTTCCATTGCTGCTTTTGCAACACCTGCAGAAGCACGTTCTGAGTCCCATGGATTGGATGCTAATTCAATTTCTACCCCTGTACCATCAACACCTTCCATCCATTTTGCGACTTTTTCTTCATTATCCTTTACCCATTTTTCTGCTACTACTTCTACTTCTTCTCCTGTTTCTTCCGCTTCATATAAAATTGTTTCCATATCTTCAATATCCCATGCAAACTGTTCAAAAAATGCAAAAGCTTCTGGTTCATCTTCCTCTAATCCTAAACGGGTCAATGTATGAATATCTTCTTCCTCACCATAAATACCGAGGGGATCATCTAAATATATCAAATCATCATATTTCACAAACATCCAATGAGGATTCCATCCTGTTATAATAATTGGTTCTTCGTTTTTATATGCACTTTCTAATGCAGCCATCATTGCTGCTGTCGAAGAAAATTCTACATCCCATCCCGCCAAGCTATCGTATTCCTCAATCGCCAATTCTGTTTTATTAGAAATACCTGCACCCGCTTCAATACCAGTAATCGTATAATCTACTCTTTCGCTTAATGACACATCATTTTCTTTTTCATTCGAACATCCAAATAAAAACAGAGAAAATAATATGCTCGATATTATGAAACTAAGCCTTCTCCAGTTATGCATCGTTTACACCTTCTTGTTTAAATGGATTTTAGAAAAAGTCACACCTTTACTTACTTTGCTTCTAAATCTTCAATCGAATCGATATCCATATATTCAGGAACAGAAAGACCAATTTTTGCCCCTGTTAAATTTGCGCCTAAGTCAACAAGTTTATCTTCATGTTTTTCAAAGAAATCTTTATGTGTCATAGGTAACCATGCAGCAACTGTTGCATCCGCATCTCCATTTGCTAATGATTCAAAAACAACCGCAACATCTACAGGAGTAACTTTCACTTCAAACCCTACTTGTTCCATCGCTTCTTTTACAACTCCCGATGATGCTCTTTCAGAATCCCATGGTGTGGAGACGAGTTCAATTGATTCTCCTTCCCCATCTACTCCATCGATCCAGCTAGAAACTTTATCTTCATTCTCTTCTACCCAACGTACTGCCACATCTTCTACTTCATCACCTGTTTCTTCCGCTTCATACATAATTTCTTCCATATCTTCTACATCCCATTTAAATTGCGATAAAAATTTATAAGCTTGTGGGTATTCTTCTTCAAAACCGATACGTGTTAAAGTATTAATTCCTTCTTCTCCACCATAAATATCGAGTGGGTCCTCTAAATATTTTAAATCAGGATATTTTGCGAACATCCAATGTGGATTCCAACCAGTCACAATAATCGGCTCTTTATTTTTATATGCAGTATCCAATTCTGACATCATTGCTGCTGTGGAAGATAATTCTACTTCCCAACCAGACAATTGTTCATATTCTTCGATCGCTTTTTCTGTTGTGACAGAAATTCCTGCACCAGGTTCAATTCCAGTAATTGTATAATCGACCGCTTCACTATAATTTGTATTCCCATCGTTATTTGTTGCATCATTATTCGAACTACTACATCCGGCAATTAATAATGCACTTGTTACTCCTAAAGTAATTAAACTTTTCTTAAATATTTTTTTAAATGTAAGCACTCCCATTTTTTTATGTAAAGAAAAGAGGCTATATAAAATACAGCCTCTTATATCATTTATTTCGTATCTAAATCTTCAATGGAATCAATGTCCATATATGCAGGTACTACTAAACCAATTTTAGCACCTTCTAAGTTTGGACCTAAATCAACTAACTTATCTTCATATTCAGCGAATAAATCACCATGTGTACCTGGTAACCAAGCTGCAACCATTCCATCTGCTTCTCCTGATGCAACAGCTTCCCACATTACAGCATTATCAAGTGGAGTAACTGTAACATCATATCCTAAATCTTCTAACACTAACCCAACGACATTTGTTGAAGCTACTTCTGTATCCCATTCAACGTACACTAGCTCAATACTATCTCCGTCTACTTCATCGATACCGTCTGTCCAAGCTTCTACTTTATCTTCGTTCTCACCAATCCACTCTTCTGCAGCTTCTTTCGGGTCTGCACCTTCAGAAACTTTTAACATAACTTCCTCTAAATCATCTGGAGTCCAGTTGAAATTATCTAATAATGCATATGCTTCAGGCATGTCATCTTCTAAACCTTCACGAACCATCGTATTAATTGTTTCTGCATCACCAAAAGTACCTTCAGGATCTTCTAAATATTTTAAATCATATTTAGCGAACTTCCAGTGTGGTGACCAACCAGTAACAACGATTGGTTCTTCATTTTTAATTGCCTCTCCTAATGCTGTAGCCATCGCACCACTTGAAGAAGCTTGTACTTCCCAACCTTCTAAATCATAATCTTCAATTGCTTGTTCAGATGCTTTAAATACACCTGCACCAGGCTCAATACCAGTAATTTGATAATTCATTTCTTCCCCGTAGTTAGCGCCAGCGTCATTATTGTTCGCTGCACCATCATTGTTGTTTCCAGCATTATTATCGTTACCTCCGCCACAAGCAGCTAATAACAATGTTGCTGATAAACCAGAAACTAAACCAATTTTCTTAAGTTTTGTCAACATAAGATGTATACTCCCCTTTAAAGTAATATATATTTGGAAACTTTTCATATTTGAAAAGATAACCACAAATTATTTTTGTTTATTCATGTTTTGCGTAAAGCGGTCAATAATGATTGCTAAAATAACGATACCGATACCCGCAACAAATCCTGTACCTACTTGAGCACGTTGTAATGCAGATAACACTTCTCTTCCTAATCCTGGCGCACCAATCATGGATGCTATAACAACCATAGATAATGCTAACATAACCGTCTGGTTAATCCCAGCCATAATTGTCGCTTTCGCCATTGGAAGTTCAACCTTAAATAACTTCTGAGCCCCTGTACTTCCAAATGCATCTGAAGCCTCTACTAATTCTTCTGAAACTTGTCTAATCCCTAAATTTGTAAAACGAACTGTCGGTGGTGTTGCGAATATTAATGATGCAAACACACCTGGTACCATTCCAATTCCGAAGAATGCTACTGCTGGAATTAAATATACGAAAGCTGGCATCGTCTGCATAAAGTCAAGAATAGGCGTAATAATTGTTTCAGCAACTTTACTCTTCGCCATTAATATACCGACTGGCACCCCAATAATAATCGATAACAAACTAGCGATTAACACTAATGAAAATGTATCCATTAAATGTCCCCAATAGCCTTGATTTTCGATAATTAATAACCCTACAATGGAAAATACAGCTAATCCAAAACGTTTTCCAGATACAAGAAATGCTAAAATTGCTACGATAATAATCATTGCAATCGGTGGTACCGTGTTTAACATTTCGGCCGTCCACTCCATGAAACTACCAAAATGTTTTTTAATCGGCGTGAATAAGAAAGAAAATTTCTCAGTAATCCATTCTGTAGCTAATTCTGTTTTTTCAGCGATAGGAATCTTGTTAAATAATTGTCCAAGAAGTAAATTATTCATTTCCATTCACACTCCCTTCATTAGCTAGTCCTGCTATAACAGCACCTCGTACGAGTACACCAGCTAATTTTCCATCTTTAATAACTGCTAATGGAATTGGAGTATCATAAATCATATTAAAGATTTCATTCATCGGTGTTTCGACATCTACTTCAGTAATATCTGTACGTAATATTTCGTTTAAATTCGTTATTTCTTCTTTTCTAGCTTTTAATACATCATCTGCCGTTACATACCCTTGTAAACGACGGTCTTTATCTACAACTAAAATGCTAGAAATCCCTTCAGCACGCATTCTTTCTAAAGCAACACGTGGTCCATGACGATCAATATTTACCGTTTCAGGTCGCTTCATAATATGTCCTGCTGTTAACACTTTCGAACGGTCCACATCTTCTACAAATTTTTCTACATAGTCGTTCGCTGGATTTGTTAAAATTTCTTCCGGCGTTCCAATTTGAACTATTTCACCATCACGCATTAATGCAATTCGATCGCCTAATCGTAATGCTTCATCAAGATCATGCGTAATAAATAAAATAGTTTTCTGCATTTTCGCTTGTAAATCGACCATTTCATCTTGCATGTCTTTACGAATCAGTGGGTCAAGTGCAGAGAATGCCTCATCCATTAATAACACTTCTGGATCATTCGTTAATCCTCTCGCTAATCCAACACGTTGTTGCATCCCACCTGAAAGTTGACCAGGGTATTGGTTCGCATAATCCCCTAATCCTACTAATTCTAAAGATTTCAAAGCGATTTCTTTCCGTTTTTCTTTATCCATCTTTTGAATTTCCAAACCGAATTCTGCATTTTCTAATACAGTACGATGCGGGAATAAGGCAAATCGTTGGAAAACCATACTCATTTTTTTACGTCTTACTTCACGTAAAGACTTTTTGTCTAAGTTAGAAATATCTTTTCCATCTACTTTAATCATACCTTTTGTCGGTTCAATTAATCGATTAATTAATCTGATTAATGTTGATTTACCACTACCTGATAAACCCATAATAACGAAAAATTCTCCCTGTTCTACGGAGAATGTTGCATTGTTTACTGCCACCGTACATCCTGTTTTGTTTAAAATTTCTTCCTTTGAAGCACCTTCGTTTACTAATTTCAATGCTTCTTTTGTGTTTTTACCAAATACTTTTGTTAGTCCTTCTACTTCTATTACTGGCACACATTTTCACCTCAACCTATATTTGATGAACCATTTTCAACCTTTAAAAATGGACATCACTTATTAACGTTAACATTCTTCTATAGTTTGTTTCAAATTGCATTGACATTCATTTATATGTTATACACGCGATTTATTATGATTGACCTTAATTTTCTATATGATTACTGACATTTACTCGCTTATGCTCAATAAATGTCAGTTTTATGAGGAGTTCGTGAAAAAATTGCCAAATATACAGTAGAAAACGTTTTATTTTCCTTGGAATTGAGGTTTTCGCTTTTCTAAAAACGCCCGAACTCCTTCACGATGATCTTTTGTTTGGGAGGCTTTCATTTGTCCAGCCTTTTCCAATTGCAGTATTTCTTCTAATTGTAGTTTATTTTGTGTATGTAAAATTTCCTTCGTTTGTAAAAACGCTTGGATTGGTGCCTGTGAAAGTTTAAATGCTAATATTTTTGCTGCCGTAAAAGCATCCTCATCTGATAAAACATCTACATACCCGGCTTGTTTTGCTTCATCTGCATTAATTTGCTCTAAACTCCATATGAATTGTTTAGCTTTTTCGGTTCCTACTCTCTGTTGTAAGAAAAAATGGGCTCCTCCGTCTGGAATAAGTCCAATTCCTCCAAACAACATACCAAATTTAGCCTCTTTATTTGCAACAACATAATCAGCGTTTAACGCAAGGCTCATACCAAGTCCTGCTGCGGAACCGTTCACTGCGGAAATGACTACTTTCGGCATAAAATATAGTGAAGTTACAATATTTGTAATCGCATTCATTAAATCGTCAAATAAATCAACATCTTTTAATGTTGCCATCATACTTACGTCGCCACCTGCACAAAATGCCTTTCCCTCTCCTGTAATAATGACAATTTGATCTTCATTGTTTTTTACTTCCGTTATAATCGCTTCTAACTGCTCTAATGCTTCAATATCTAAAGCATTGTATGTTTCCGGCCTATTTAATTGAATAATTGAAACGCCACTTTCACGAACTAAGTTTATTTTTCCCATTAAAATCACTCCTATATCAATTATGAATAGTCATTCATTATGTGTATTATACCGTATTTTTACTAAAATTCATATAGTGTGATTTTTTAAATACTTAACCATATTTATTTACAAACAATATCCGACCTCCCACCCTATATTATTCCATAAGAGTATATACCCATTAACAGAAATTTCAAACTATTTTTTGTTAAAAAGACTTAGGACAATAGTAAGTGAAATTTTACATCATATGAATATTGAATAATAAGTAATTCGTCCAAAAAATAATGCATGCTTTTTTTAATCATTATTCGTATTTCGTATGAACTCTTAATCTGTCCTAAGTATTTTTAATATATTTACTGCCGAAACATTTCCCCTAATGAAGTTCGTTCTTTTTCCAATGCTTTTACTGTTTCTTCAGATACTTTCTTGTGATCTTCAAATTCCTTTATAAATGCATTGGTTGATTCGTGCACTTCCATTAGTTGATCAAATAGTGCCTCTCCTTCTATAACCCATGCCCCTTCTTCTAAACCTAATTCAATCGTCCAATTCGACATTTCCTCTTTATCATACTTCGTTCCTTCTCCAAAGATAAATAACTGTCCATTTGTTTTAGTTATTTCTTGTACATTAGCTTCTTCCGTTGTCTCCAATGTTTTATCGATAAGTGGAATAATTGCATCAACGTATTCTTTTACCGCTGAAAATCCGTCGACATCGTATGCGTCATGATCAGATTGACAACCTATTAACATCATGTAGAAAACAATTACGAATATAATACCTTTCTTCATCTGTTTGCTCCTTTTAATCAAATGTTAAAGTTGCGAAACGCTCTATAGCCTCTTGTAACGTCGCCGCATTCTGTATCAAAGCAATTCGAACATACCCTTCTCCTTCTGTTCCAAAAGAAGTGCCTGGAACTGTAACGATACCTACTTGTTCGATTAATTTAAATGTAAAATCAATGGAACTCATTCTATAAGGATATTTAGCCCAAACGAACATACCACCAGTAGAAGGAGCAACTTCCCAACCAATCTCTTGTAACCCCTTCGTCATTATTTGATGGCGTTCCTTAAATACCGTTCTTAACTGATCAGTAATTTCTTCTGCGTTTTCCAAAGCAGTCACTGCCGCTTTTTGAATAGGTGCAAATATTCCATAGTCTAAATTAGATTTTAATTGTTTTAATACAGCAATTGCATTTTTGTTACCTACAAAATAAGCAATCCTTGCACCTGCTAAGCTAAAACTTTTTGACAAAGAGTTAATTTCAATGCCAACATCTTTAGCTCCATCTACGGAAAGAAAGCTCGACGGTCTGTCTCCTTCAAAATAATATTCCGAATATGCTGCGTCATGTAGAACTAAAATATTATATGTAGTACATATTTCAATCACTTCTTTAAAAAAAAGTTCATTTGGCATCGCTGGAACCGGATTACCTGGCAAATTTAAAATAAGTAATTTAGCCTTTTTTAACACCTCTTCAGGGATATCTTTTAAATTAGGTAAATAATTATTCTCCTTCTTCAGAGGCATATAGTACGGTTCTGCACCAGCTAGTTTTATGCCAGCATCATATGCAACATATGCTGGATTTGTCGTTAATACAATATCCCCTTCATCACAAAATGCAATCGGTAAATGCACGAGGCCTTCCTGTGATCCCATCGTTTGTAAAACCTCTGTCTCTGCCTCTATATCAACATTTACTCTTCGTTTATAATAATCACTCACAGCTTCATTAAACGATTTGGTTCCTGTTAATGTGTATCCATACATATTTTCTTGTAAACTAGCATCAGATAATGTTTTTCGTATTTTTTCATTTGGCGGAAGATCTGGACTTCCTAAACTTAAATCAATTATTTTTACACCAGTTTTTGCTTTCTCGTTTGCAGCTTTTTTTAAATCCCCAAAAATAGCTGGAGAAAAAATTTCCATTTTTTTCGAATGTTGAATCATCTCAGCTTCCATCCCCTTTTATAACAATCTCCTTTTTATTTTACCATGAAAATATTTTTTACAAATAAAACGTCTACACATAGCTTATTTCCTGGGAAAAATTTTTGAAAGTAGACGAAAACATACATAATATGATACGTTAAAGAAAACTTATTTTAGGAGATTGAAACATGACTTGGGAATATTTAATTTCATTAGAACATTTGAAAACAGTCGGGATAACAATCGGGATTTTCCTATTATTTATTTTGTTCCGAAAATTTTTCACAAAATATATATTTAAATTTTTACTTAAAATTGGTCATAAGGGGAAAACAGCGCTATTCCCCAATATTTTAGCTGCCTTTGAGCGACCGCTACAATGGTTTTTCATCGCATTAGGATTATATGTTTCCATTCAATATTATCCTCATTATAATGGGATTGATGAACCGACGTTTAAATTATTACGTGTTTTTGTCATTTTCTTAATTACTTGGGGATTATTGAATTTAGCTTCTAGTTCTTCGCAGATGTTTCGTTTTATCAATGAAAAGACGAATATTAAACTAGATGATATTTTAATTCCTTTTTTATCCCGCTCATTACAAGTAATTATTGTCGCAATTAGTATTAGTGTTATTTTACAAGAGTTCAATTATCAAGTTGGCGGCTTTTTAACCGGATTAGGACTAGGTGGACTTGCTTTTTCATTAGCCGCACAAGATGCTATTGCAAATTTATTTGGTGGAGTTATTATTATTACGGAAAAACCATTTACGATAAATGATTGGATTACAACACCAAGCGTAGATGGAACGGTAGAAGATATATCATTTCGCAGTACAAAAGTAAGAACATTTGCGCAAGCGCTAGTAACAGTTCCAAATGCAACACTTGCAAATGAACCGATTACGAATTGGAGTAAAATGGGTAAACGTCAAATTACATTTTCATTCATGCTAATGTATGATACTCCAACAACTATTGTAGAGAATGCTATTACGAAAATTGACGAAGCTGTTCGTACACATCCAGAAGTACACCAGGAGACAATCTATGTGAAAGTGAATAATTTAACAGATCAAGGAATTGAAATTATGTTAAACTTTTTCACCGCTTCTACAGAATATGATCCATATATTAATACGCGCGAGGAGTTAAACCTTCGTATTTTAGACATATTAAAAGAAGAAGGGGCAGAAGTCGCTACACCAATGCGCAATTTTCAAACAGAGCAACAATAGAAAAAGGCGATAAAGAATTTATATCTTTATCGCTTTTTCTTATTTTATGATACGATTTGTAAGGGTTTATAATAATAATGTGGAGGTTTTATGTTTCATGTGGTTTATATTTGCTATTATTACAGCAATTGCTTGGGGTGCAGCTAATTTATTTTATAAAAAAGGATCTAATGTCGAAGAAAAATATACGCATTTAAAAATTGTCATTATGGTTGGGTTTGTTATGGGGATTCATGCAACCGCATATATGCTTATAAAAGATATTACTTTTGATCCTTTTGACATGGTTCGTTATTTTCCAGTATCCTTCATGTATATTTTATCGATGACAATTGGATATATCGGATTACGCTACATCGAATTATCGATTGCAGCACCAGTTCAAAACTCAGCTGGAGCAGTAAGTGCAATTTTATTATTCATTTTCTTTCCACGCGAAATGAGTATGATAGATATTGCTGGAATTATTATTGTGACAATCGGGGTTATTACGTTAGCCGTTTACGAAAAACAAGCTGAAACATATGCATTAAAAAGACAAAATGAAATGATTGACCCTAAATACCAATTAAGTTTCTTAGCAATTACATTCCCAATTTTATATGCGTTAATTGATGGAATTGGTACATTTTTAGATGGTGTTTATTTGGATGAATTGACATTAATTCCTGAGGATAATGCATTAATTGCATATGAATACACTTTTTTTATCGTCGCTGTTCTTGCTTTTATATATGTACGTTTTATAAAAAAAGAGAAATATTCATTATTTAAAGAAAAAGATCGTGGAACAGCCGCAATTTTGGAAACGACAGGACAATTTTTCTATGTATTTGCAATTGCAGGAAATGCGATTATCGCTGCACCACTTATTGCTGCACATGGAATATTCTCTGTTATTTTATCAAGAATTTTCCTCAAAGAAGTTCTATCTACTCGCCAATACGTTATGATCGGGGTCGTAATGTTCGGTATTATATTATTAGGTTTATCAGAAGGACTTGCTGAATAACATTTGCAATCAAAAATCTTAACGTAGATATCAATTTTACGTTAAGATTTTTCTTTTATCCTTCATTTTAAACTATTACATATATTTTAGTTGTTTATTCTAAATCAATATTACTAGTGTGAACCGATGAAATGCTCTGCGGCTGATGGTCTTTGTAATCGGATTTAATCTAAAATACTCCTTGAACAGTATTCCTTATGCACAGTATCCTCGCATCAATTCTTGCAACTTCGGGTCGTAATCTTGCAACTTTGGCTCACATTCTTGCAACTTTGGGTCGTAATCTTGCAACTTTGGCTCATATTCTTGCAACTTTGGGTCGGATTCTTGCAACCTCGGGCCGGATTCTTGCAACTTTGGAGTGGATTCTTGCAACTTTGGAGTGGATTCTTGCAACTTCGGGTCATATTCTTGCAACTTTGGAGTGGATTCTTGCAACTTTGGGCCGGATTCTTGCAACTTCGGGCCGGATTCTTGCAACTTTGGGTTGGATTCTTGCAACTACACACGATATTCTTGTAACTACCCAGTTTCCATATTTGCTACTTTACATTTGCATAACGATCAAAAATCATTAAGCTACTCTTCCTTTTTAAATAGCCCGTACATAGAGATACACATAATTTTAGTGGAATACTTACATCCCCATCCATATCTTGCATTAGGATTGCCTTCTTCTCTTGTAAGATATGGTGGTCGGGAAACCAACTTTATCTTATCACGATAGGAAATATTTTTAATGCCATGCTAAAAGCTACTTAAGAACACCCAGCAGAGTCCGATCGGTTTTCATATGCATAAATAAAAAGGAGCTTATCCACTATTGGATAAGCCCCTTCTATTATGCTTTTACTTTTGCAAATTTCTCAGCATTTTTCACGACATAATCGTACGCACTTAATGATGCTGTAGCAGATGCACCCATTGAAATAATAATTTGGTTATAAGCAGAGTCTGTACAGTCTCCTGATGCGTAAACACCCGGAACATTTGTAGCCCCGTACTTATCTACGATTATTTCACCCATTTTATTTCTTTCAACTAAGTCACCGAGCCAAGCAGTATTTGGTACTAAACCAATTTGAACAAAAACACCTTCTAATTCAATATGTTTTTCTTCTTCTGTTGCTCGATCAATATAAGAAATTCCATTTACAACATCTGTACCTGTAATTTCAGTCGTTTGTGCTTGTTTAATAACAGTTACATTTGGTAAACGATGGAGACGGTCTTGTAAAACAGAATCCGCTCTTAACTCCTCACCAAACTCTAATACTGTTACATGTTCTACGATACCAGATAAGTCAATTGCAGCTTCAATTCCAGAGTTTCCCCCGCCGATTACTGCAACACGTTTACCTTCAAATAATGGACCATCACAATGTGGACAGTATGCAACACCTTTGTTACGGAACTCCTCTTCACCAGGAACCCCTACTTTACGCCAGCTTGCTCCAGTAGATAGAACAACTGCTTTACTTTTTAATGTTGCGCCATTTTCTAACTCTAATTCTACATAATCATTTACTTGTAAACTTTTTGCACGTTGTAAATCCATCACATCAATATCATAATCTTTTACATGTGATTCTAAGTTTGCTGCCAATTGTGGACCTTCAATACTGTTCACACTAACAAAATTTTCAATGGTAGCTGTATCTAAAATTTGTCCACCGAATCGTTCTGCAACAATTCCAGTACGGATTCCTTTTCGTGCAGCATAAATTCCTGCTGTTGCCCCACCAGGACCTCCTCCAACAACTAATACATCGAATGGATCTTTATTAGCAAATTCACTTGCATCAGGTCCTGAACCTAATTTTGCTAAAATTTCCGGAATCGTAATACGTCCTCCGTTGAATTCTTCTCCATTTAAGAAAACAGTTGGTACAGCCATAATTTTCTTTTCTTCTACTTCTTGCTTAAATGTAGCACCATCAACCATTGTATGTGTAATGTTAGGATTTAATACAGTCATGATGTTTAAAGCTTGTACTACTTCCGGACATACTTGACATGTCAGGCTAACATACGTATCAAAATGGTATGTGCCTTCTAAATTTTTCACCTGTTCTGCTACTGCTTCATCAATTTTTGGTGCCCTACCACTAACTTGTAATAAAGCTAATACTAATGAAGTGAACTCATGGCCTAAAGGAAGACCAGCAAAAGTTACGCCAGTCTCCTCTGTTCCACGGTTAATGCTGAAACTAGGTGTCCGATTTAAAACAGTATGTTCAATTGTTATTTTAGACGATAATGAAGCTAGTTCATCTACTAAAGATGTCATATCTTCTGAAGCCTTGTCGTTTCCAACACTTAGCTTAATCGTTACATCATCTTCTAAAAGCTCCATATATTGTTTTAATTGTGCTTTCATATCAGCATCTAATATCATTTAAAGCACTCCTTAAATTTTTCCTACTAAGTCTAAGCTAGGCTTTAATGTTTCAGCGCCTTCTTCCCATTTAGCTGGGCAAACTTCGCCTGGGTTATTACGTACGTATTGAGCTGCTTTAATTTTAGAAACTAAAGTACTTGCGTCACGTCCGATTCCATCTGCGTTAATTTCAGCAGCTTGTACAACACCATCTGGATCGATGATGAATGTTCCACGTTGTGCAAGACCTGCATCTTCATCTAACACGTCAAAGTTACGTGAAATTTTTTGTGAAGGGTCACCGATCATAATATACTCAATTTTGCTAATTGCATCTGAGTGATCGTGCCATGCTTTATGTGTAAAGTGTGTATCTGTTGATACAGAGTAAACCTCTACTCCTAATTCTTTTAATTCTGCATATTGATTTTGTAAGTCTTCTAATTCTGTTGGACATACGAATGTGAAGTCAGCTGGGTAAAAACATACGATACTCCACTTTCCTTGTAAATCTTGATCTGATACTGAGATAAACTCTCCGTTTGCTGGGTTATATGCCTCTGCGTTAAATTCTTCGATTTTCTTACCAATTAATGACATGAAAAATTCCTCCTAAGTATATATTGAATATTATTGATCAATCTATTGCTTATCAATAATAATTCTAATCTTATATTTATTCTCTACCTTTTCGATGCGTTTGTCAAGAGTTTGTGTAATTTGTCACATATCGTTCAATTTCTTGTCTTTTATATAGTATGTTCCATATATAAAACAGTTATACATGTCTTTTTATGTACTCTCATCCATCATTTCCATACTTATTGAATCTCATTTACAAGATCAATTTCTCAATTAAGAATGAAACGAATATGAACACATTTTTCAAACATGAAAACTCTTATAAAAATTAATTTTTATGCATCCACAATTACTTATTATAATCAATTCTAAATTAAAATCAATATAAATAACTTCGATTTTTTTAATATTTACCCTTTATTATATATACATTCGAATTCTCAATTACTTTCACAACAATGATAATAAAGATTTCATCATCTCGAAAAATAAAATGATATTTATTTTTACTTTTATTACTTTAGGTTGTTTAGTCACTTTGACAAAATATGATATAGCAGCAAAAAAGGCGCCATTTTCAGGAGATTGATCTCCTAAAAATGGCGCCTTTCACATAGTTAAATCATACATGACCACAAAGTCTATTTCACTTCATATTTATTTTCTTTCATATCTAAAATATAAGCATTTAATACTCCACCAGTATTAATGATAATTCCTGATAAATAAAACCAAATCATTAATATAATGACTGTTCCTAAACTTCCATATGTCGCTGAATAGTTTCCTAATGTATTGACATAAAACGAAAAGCCTAAAGATGCAATTTGCCATAAAATTGTCGTAAATAATGCGCCCCATACAACATACGTCACTTTAATCTTTCTATTTGGTGCGAATTTATACAAAATAACGAATGCGACAAAGAATGTTAAAGAACTCGCTGAAAGACGGACGAGATCCCATATATCTGCCAAACTATGTAATCCGATTAAACCGAATAACTTTTCTCCAATTAATTTACCAAAAACCGATAGCAATAATGCAACTGCAACAACTATAATAAGAACAAACATTAAAACAAATGCTACTAAACGATTTTTTATGAAGGAACGTTCTTCCTCAATTTGATATGCTTTGTTAAATGATTTTGCAATAGCATTAAATGCATTAGATGCAGACCAAATTGTACCTAGTATACTAACAGATAACAATCCACCACTTCTCGTATTTACTAGATTCGTTAAGTTCGATTCAATCATCACGACTACTTCTTCAGGCAAGTATGTACCGATACTATCTAAAAATTCATCTACTTGAATTGGCAAAAAACCTAATAATGTTACTAAGAATAGTAAAAACGGAAATAAAGATAAAAGGAAAAAGTATGCCAATTGTGCAGATAGGCCCATCACGTCTGCCTCACCTATTCGACGTGTCATTTCCTTTGAAAATCGAATGATTTTTTGCATATTTTTTCCCTCTCTCCCATTTACAAAACAACATCATTTTATTTTAAAAATCTATTTACAGTTGATTCGACTTGTTCCAATGTGTTGACCGCACCGTCTACATTATTTTCTACAAAAGATGATACAGATTGCACTGTATCTTTCATTTGGTCAATCACTTCCGATGGGTTTGCAATACAGTCTGTTACATTATCTTTCAATTGTACGAGACCGTCCTTTGCATATGCACGTGTTTCCTTATTAAATAAACTAACGACTCCACCAATTGCCGCTCCTGCAATAATTCCTGTTAATAGTTTTCTTTTCCCCATTTTCCTGTCTCCTAACCATTTATTTTATGTTCTGTTTTAATTTTTTTTAATAAAGCATCACATGCTTCACTTACTAATTCATATGTATAATCAAAATTCCCTGTAAAATATGGGTCTGGTACATTGACTTCCTTTGGATTTTCTACAATATCCATTAATTTGCCAAAATGAAGCTTCTTTTTATCAAATGAATAAATATCTTCTATATCTAATATATTTTGTTCATCCATTGCTAATACATAATCAAATGTCTCGAAATCTTTTTCATTTACTTGCCTTGCTCGCATACCATCATATGAAATTTCTAACGTATCTAATTTTCCCCTTGTACCATGATGTGGCTGTTTACCTGTATGCCAACTGGCTGTCCCAGCAGAATCTACTTCAATCTTATTTTCCAATCCTGCTTCCTTTACTTTATGACGAAAAACCGCTTCCGCCATTGGGGATCTACAAATATTTCCTAAACACACGAATAATACACGTACCATATGATCCCTCCAATATACTATTTTTTTATATTGTACAATGTTTATGAAATAGGTTCAATACATGCTTTTTCATTATGTTTCACGTTATTTACCACATCGCTTACAGTATAATAATGAAAATGAACATCGTCTACTTCATCTAAAAATTGCTTTGCTTCTGCCGCATTACGGAAACTATCTTTTAACCAAACATCTTCCGCTTCTTCCGATAAAATAATCGGCATTCGGTGATGAACGGAACGAATGGATTCATTTGCTTCCTTTGTAAGAAGCGTGCACGTAAACAAAGGACCATTTTCATCTTCCCACTTATCCCATAGCGCTGCAAAACTAAATAAATGTGTCCCATCTACTTGAATACGTTTCGGAATTCTTTCCATGTCTGTTCGTTGCCACTCATAGAAACTATCTGCAATAACAATACAACGTTTCCTCGCCATAAGTTGTTTAAAACTCGGCTTTTGATGTGCTGTTTCACTTCGAGCATTAATCATTTTCGAGCCGATTTTTTTATCTTTTGACCAAGACGGAACTAAACCCCATTTCAAATATCCTGCCCGTCTTTTTGTGCCATCATGGATGACAGCTAGCACATTTTGACCTGGTGCTACATTATAACTCATTTCAAAATTTGCAATATCTGTTCCAATTTGGAATCGATCTATAATGGTTTGCTTATCTTGCAAAATTGTATAACGTCCACACATATGTGCTGATGCTCCTTTCATGGTCGAATAAGAATTACCCTTGTATGACCTATCATATCATGAATCCCTGTTTTTTCTTTTGTAAATGCTACAATCAAATATAATAATTTAAAGCCGAACGTAATATTATAAATAAATCGCCCTACAACTTCGCGGAATAATAAATCTATCCACTTGATTGTAGCACCATCTTTTCGAACTACTTTTAAACCGAAAACCATTTTTCCTAATGTCGCCTGAAAAAACTTCGTCATACAAACAAAATATGCATAATAAATAATAGTAGAAACAATAACAGAAACAGACCATAAAGGAAACAATGATTTCTCTTGGATGTTTATGGGTAAAAGTGAATCTACGATAATACCTTGTAAACTAATAATAACAATAATATCGACTAAATATGCCCAAAACCGCAACCAAAATCCTGCAAACTGCATATCGCCCTCTTTTAATTCGTTTGTTCCTTCCACATCCTCTTTCATGAACGACTCATATGTTGTCATATCCATATTCCTTTCTATTAATATAAATACATTGCTTGTGGTTTATCTGATTGACGAATTAAATGCATAACTGTCTCTATCTCACTATCTGTTTGTTGCAACTTATTTTTAGCTTCCATTACAAAATAGGAAAACATATTTGCTTTCTGGTTATATTGAATTACTTGTGCATTTTCTAACCCGTACGTTTTCTGTAAATCTTCCAATGCATCATTAAATGTACCTACTTCATCCACTAGTCCAACTTTTTTAGCTTGGTTTCCTGTATATACTCGCCCATCTCCAATTTCACGCACTTTTTTCTCTGTCATTTGACGTCCATCGACAATAACTTGGACGAATTCATCATACATTTCATCAATCATCGATTGTAAAATCTCTTCCTCTTCCTTCGTCATTTCTCTTGAAGGCGACATAATATCTTTATGTTTTCCACTTTTGATCGTGTTGAATGTTATGCCATATTTCTCTGCTAAACCAGCATAGTTCATTGATTCCATAATGACACCAATCGAACCTGTAATCGTACTAGGTGTTGCGAAAACTTTATCAGCCGGTGCTGCCGCATAATATCCTCCAGAAGCAGCGGTTTCCCCCATCGTTACGTAAAATGGTTTATCATATTCCTCTTGCAATGCAAGTAAACTTTCATGAATTTCTGCTGTCGGTCCTACTGCTCCACCTGGAGAATCGATTTGCAATAAGACGGCTTTTATACTATCATCTTCTGCTGCTAATTCAATTGTTTTTAACATACGATAATGGCTATATCCTTGTCCAATATGTGGGGGAACAACATCTTCCATAATTACACCGTTTAGTTGTAACACAGCAATTCTTTCATCCCAATCCCCATCTTCTATTATTACTTCATCATATGTAGGATCACTCATCGAAAATAAATCATTTTGTGATATCCGGACAATAGAAGTATTAAATTGAACACCAATAGAGACGATGAATAACGACACTACAACAATTAAGGCAATCCAACGTTTTTTATTCATATGCGAACTTCCTTCCTTAAATTTTACTCTATTAAAAATCGTACATGAAAGCTAAAGTAAGTACAATTAATTTCACGTAAAATGTAAATGTAATTGTCGCAAATATAATGCAATTAGAAAAAGAAATTTAACAACATAATTTTAATCACAACTTCTTTGGAGATCATACATCTATTAATATGCTTCATAAAACTATTTCTTTCCATCATTTTAATGAAAAAGAGGCTTGAATATAACTAGTTTCTAATGATAAGCAGGACCAGTTTTCATTCCAATTTCGCTGAAATGAAAGGAGCACCCCAGGCAAGCCGTGTCCGAAACCAATAGAGAAAGTGCTCTTCCTTCTCTATTAGTTGAGGCCAACCCGTGGAATGCGCAGTAGATTAATGGAGCTATATACTTGATTAAATAAAATAAAAAGGTAACTCCAGTAAAAATTAATTTACTGAAATTACCTTTTTCATTTCAATGAGTTAGTTCTTTATTTATAAGAATTTCGTTTCAATCCAGTCTCTACTTATTTATTATTTTCCGATAAACTGTTGTGTCCAATAGTTTCCATTTTCAATATACCCAATTCCGATATGTGTATAATCTTTGTTTAAAATATTTGCACGGTGTCCTTCACTATTCATCCAAGCATCGACAACTTCTGCCGGTGTACGTTGACCCATTGCAATATTTTCACCCGCTGTTCGATATGTAATACCAAACTGTTTCATCATATCAAACGGCGAACCATATGTTGGGCTTTGGTGATCAAAGTATCCATTTTTCGCCATATCATTTGATTTTTCACGAGCAACTTCACTTAATTTCACATCAAGTTGTAACGGGGCTAAACCATTTTTTTCACGTTCTACATTCGTTAATGTTAATACTTCCTGTTCGAAAGCACTAATTTCTTGATCACTAACTTCTTCAGTAGGTGGTTCTTCTTCTCCTGGAACTTGCTCTACCTCTTGTTCAGTTTGATTTGGAAACCACTGATTCCACCAATGATCAAATGAAGAACTATCTTGCTCAGTTGATGGCTGTTGTGCATCATTTTGTTCATCAACAGGCATTGTTGCGGATGCAAAAACGTGATCACCTGCTCCCACCCATACACACGCAATTGCAAACATTGTTATAAAAAATCTCTTACTCATTCTTTCCACTCCTTTTCGTTTGTGCATTTATCATAGCATTTATTTTTTGTTATATTACGACCGTATTTTTCCAGTACATAAAGCAACTTTATAAACCTTTACATAGTGCTTTTTTGTGATTCTACTTCTTGGATAATATTTAATAAAATGGATGTCTTTACCACAAATATTGTATTGACAACTTTTTAAATTAGCTCTATTGTTACATCTTTATTGCTCATTTATAACAAAACCTATTTACAAAATTATCTGAATATTGTAATATATAGTTAATAATCAATCTCCCTAACTCTTTCATGTGTTTAAAGAGTATGTGGCCAGTTTTAGATTAACTTGATGAATAAGTTAGCTAGAACTGGCTTTTTCTTTAGTAGATTTTTGGAGAGGAGTATGTATGATGCATTTCGATTTTTCTGATGAACAAACTTTATTACGTAAAACTACACGTCAATTTGTTGATGAAAAAATTATGCCTTATATAGCAAAATGGGATCGTGAAGGGGCATTTGATCCGTCAGTTATGCATGAATTGGCAAAGAGTGGCTTTATGGGTGTTTGTATACCAGAGGCATATGGAGGAAGTGGAATGGATTATAATGCACTAGCAATCGTCTGTGAAGAATTAGAACGTGGAGATAATGCATTTCGAACAGCCGTATCGGTACATACCGGATTAAATAGCATGACATTACTACAATGGGGAAATGAAGCACAAAAACAACAATATTTAGTTCCTCAAGCAAAAGGGGAAAAGATTGGTGCATTTGGTTTAACAGAGCCAAATGCTGGTTCTGATGTCGTTGCAATGGAGGCGACAGCTTATACTGATGGTGACTACTATATTTTAAATGGACAAAAAACTTGGATTTCCTTATCTGATATTGCAGATCATTTTATCGTTTTTGCCTATACGAAGAAAGAAAAAAAACATCACGGCATTTCTGCATTCATCGTGGAAAGAGATTTTCCAGGTTTTTCTTCAAAGCCAATTAAAGGTAAATTAGGTATACGTGCTGGAAATACAGGAGAAATTTTTTTTGATGACGTGAAAATACCGAAGAAAAATTTACTCGGTCAAGAAGGAGAGGGATTCAAAATAGCAATGTCTGCGCTTGATAATGGACGTTTCACTGTTGCAGCTGGTGCTGTTGGAACAATCATGGCTTGTTTAGAATCCTCAATCACCTATTGCAACGAAAGAAAAACATTTGGAAAACCGATAGGTGAACATCAACTTGTACAGCAAATGATTGCCAATATGGAAGCTGGGTTACAAATGAGTCGATTACTCGTTTACCGAGCAGGTGCATTAAAAAATGCAGGTAAAAGAAATACTCGAGAAACATCTCTCGCTAAATGGCAGGCATGTGATTTTGCGAATAAAGCGGCAGACGATGCCGTACAAATTCATGGAGCATACGGTTTTTCAGACGAATATCCTGTCGAACGATATTTACGGAATTCAAAGGCACCGGTAATATATGAGGGAACGCGTGAAATTCATACAATTATGCAAGCGGAATATGTGCTTGGATATCGTCAGGATAAACCATTAAATAAAATGCTCCCTGCTTGGAAACATAATCAATAAATATGATTGCAACATGATTTTCAGATAAAGCTTTATATAAAATGCACAAAAAAGACAGGCTTAAAATACACAAGTAACCATTGAATGTTACGATAGAAACATATACTTTTATGTTAATGTTTCTATCCACTGAGTACTGAATTGTATCTTTCAAGCCTGTCTCCACCTTATAACCGATTCGTTTCCACCATAAATATTCTTTTAAAATGTCATTCTATGTTCTTTTATATGGATACCTCGTTCTTTTAGTGCGGCGATATATTGTTTACCAGGGACAATCTTTTCTGGCGGAACAACACCACGTTCTGTAATTGTTCCACTGGCAATTAATTGTGCAACAATCGAAACCGTTGCACCTGTCACTTGTGACATTGCTGTTCGTTCTCGTGCTTTATCATAATACGTAATCAATTCATAAGATAATAATGTATCTACATCCGCTTTTTTTCCACTTATATACGCCTTCAATAACACAACATCTTCTTTATCTGTTGGATCGACAAACGGTTCTAATACTTTTAACAAAACTTCTCGCGGTTTTACATATTGATCATCTTCTAATTCGACAAACAAATACCGGTCTGTCATTTGTAAATCAACAAATAATTGAAATTTTTCCCGATGACCAGGATAGCGAATCGTTTTATATTCTAATGTATGCACGTCAGAAAAACTATCTAATAAGGTGGACGTACCTCCTGAAGTATGAAATGCTTCAAGTGGACCAAACTTTTCAAAATAAATTTCTTCCGGTTCAGATAAAGATAAAACATCTTCTCTTTTTCCATTGCGAATAATAGTGGAGGGATCTGTATAATGATCTAACAAACCTTCCATGGAAAAAACATGATGATAACCTAAAGGTGCTTCAGGTCGTAATGGAATCCCACCAACATATAGTTTAATCATTTCTACTTCCTCTAACTTGGAAGCACCATAGCCAGTTAAAATATTAATCATACCAGGTGCTACACCTAAATCTGGAATAATCGTAATCCCTTTTTCTACTGCTTCATCATTTAGGCGTAATACATTATCTGTCACATCACCAATATGCCCTCCTAGGTCAATGACATGTGTACCTACATCGATTCCTACCTTTGCAACTGTTTCATTAAAACTATAAAACAACGCATTAATAACGACATCAAATTGCTGCATGAAGTTTTCTAGTTCCTCTGTATGTGTTGCATCGACCTCAAACGGAAATAGCTTTTCTGATTGTGCCAATTCTACAAGTTCATACACATGATCCATCTCAACATCTGCCAGGCCAACCATTTCTACACCTTCACTATTTAATGCATCCATTGCAGCTTCTTTTCCCATAAATCCAGCGCCTAAAATACCTATTTTCATAAAATCCCCCCTATTTTCAGCGATTAATCTACATCAATTTGAGCACGTTGCAATTTCCCACTATAATCAACATAAATTGCTTTCCATTCTGTAAATACATCAAGTGCTTGCACACCTGAATCTCGATGGCCATTCCCTGTTCCTTTCGTTCCTCCGAATGGTAAATGAATTTCTGCTCCCGTTGTTCCAGCGTTGATATAAACAATCCCGGTATCTAAATCTCGTTGTGCTTGGAACACACGATTCACATCATTTGTAAAAATGGCACTAGATAATCCGTATGCCACACTGTTGTTTACTGTAATCGCTTCTTCAAAAGACGCTACCGGGATGAAAGATACGACTGGACCAAAAATTTCTTCCTGTGCAATACGCATCTCACTCGTTACATTCGTAAACAATGTTGGGGCAAAATAATACCCTTTATTATATGGCGCTTCTGTTAAACGATGTCCTCCAGCTAACAATGTCGCACCTTCTTCTTTTCCTATTTCTATATAGGATGCAATTTTTTCTAAACCAGCTTGATTAATAATCGGTCCAACCTTCACGTCTTTTTCTAAACCATTTCCGATCGTTAGTTTATTCATTTTCGCTAAAAGCCTTTCCTCTAATGCTTCTTTCACATTTTCATGGACAATAACACGACTACATGCCGTACATCTTTGACCACTCGTTCCAAACGCACTCCAAATAATTCCTTCCACCGCCAAGTCAAGGTCTGCATCATCCATAACGATAACGGCATTTTTTCCACCTAATTCTAAAGAAACTTTTTTTAATTGACGCCCACACTCACTTGCAATATGGCTTCCCGTTTCATTTGATCCTGTGAATGAAATGACATGAATGTCTTTATGTTGCACCATTGCATCCCCTACTTCCCCACCTGCACCATACACAATATTTATAATTCCTTTTGGTAAACCGGCTTCTTCAAATATCTTCCCTAACTCCGTTGCCATTAATGGTGTTTCTGTTGCAGGTTTCCAAATGACTGCATTTCCAGCAATGATTGCCGGAAACGACTTCCATGTTGCAATTGCAATCGGAAAATTCCACGGTGTAATGATACCGACTACCCCAATAGGCGCACGAACACTCATCGCGAATTTATCTTTCAATTCTGCGTTAACTGTTTGCCCGCATAATCGTCTACCTTCACCTGCCATATAAAAAGCCATATCAATTCCTTCTTGTACTTCCCCACGGGCTTCTTCTAACACTTTTCCATTTTCAAGTGTAAGTAATGTCGCAATCTTCTCTTTTCGCTCTTTCATTAATTGACCAACTTTATAAAGAATTTCAGCTCTTTGTGGTGCTGGTACAAGTGCCCATTCTTTTTGTGCTAATTTGGCTGCTTTTACTGCCTCATTTACTTCTCTCTCACTTGAAAGAGGTACTTCCACGATTTTTTCCAATGTAGCTGGATTAATAACATCTGTAAATTTTTCTCCATTTATCCAATTTCCGTTAATATAATTTTGCAATGTAGTCTGCTCAATGTATGGATGGCTCATCATCCTTCTCCTCCTTTTTTGTAAACGCTATCATTTTTTCGTATGTTATGTATGTATATTCAGTATAACGTACATAAAATACGCATTCAATCTCCATATTAAAATTTTTCGTAGTATAATAAAAGAAAAGGAAAGAGGCTTGCATATGCTTATCTTATTTTATTTATCGATTATATTTTCTATTATAAGTTTTGGATTAGCCTTAGTGAAAGAGTCGACCTTATTTTTAATCATAACGATTATATGTTCTTTCCCTTCCGCTCTTTATCTCGCAGGTTATCCTGCATTACGTTTTAGTATTTTTATTCCGTTCATATATATAAGTATTTTTTACATATGCAAAAAGAGATGGAGACATCAGTGATTTTATGTGAAATAGCATTAAACAGAAAAAACTACAAAAATACATATAGCAACTTCTCAGTTAAAACTATTGTTTATTTCTGTAGCTTCTCCATATCTTAACTAATGCAAAATTTTATGTTTTTTCAACTTACAAATGTATATGTTCCATCGTTACATTTGTTCCTCTAATGCATACAATGCCCGGTAATAGTCATTTTCTTTTAATAATTGATCATGATGTCCCGCTAATTTTATCTGGCCATCTTCTAAAAAAACAACTTGATCCATCCACTTCGCACCAATTAAATGGTGTGTAACTAAAACCATCGTTTTATCACTTGCTGCTTCTACAAATGTTTGAATTAAATCTCTTTCCGTTTTTGGATCTAATCCAACAGTCGGTTCATCCAATAATATAATGGGCGTTTCCTGCACTAATACGCGAGCAAAGGCAATTCGTTGGCGTTGTCCTCCTGAAAACCGTTTTCCTAGCTCATCCACATTCGTATGAATTCCTTTGGGCAATGTACGAATATAATCCATTAAATGCACTTTTTCCAAAACCATTTCAATCTCTTCATCTGTCACATTTTCACAACCGATACGGATGTTGTTCGCTACCGTCGTATGAAAAATATGCGGTTTTTGATTTAATACGGCAATATGTTTCGACAAAAACGAAGCGTCAATCATTTCGTTGCCTACTAATATTTCCCCTTTAGTCGGTTTTAATAATCCTGCAAGCATTTTTAACAAAGTTGACTTTCCTGCCCCACTTTTACCTAAAAGAGCTACTTTTTCTCCTGGTAAAACTTGTACACTTATATCATGTATCGTATTTTCTTTTTCACCATCATATTGATACATTACATTACGTAATTCTATTCCTAATGGACCATCAAGCGGTGTAATAACGGAAGATGTATCCTCATTTGTTTTTTCCACATGTACAAATGTTTGTAAACGGTCCATCGTTTCTTTATAAATAGGTACTTCTTCCATTGCATCACTTAACGGCAACAATGCATCGATAATCGAAAAGGTCATTAAGACGAATGCAGCAAGTACAGTTGCAGAAATAACCTCTTCACCAACTATCTTATTTGTCCATATGAGCATTACAACTATTGAAATACCACCGATAAATCGTAAGACAGCATCCCGAACATGGTGCCAACGATTCGTTTTTTGTTCGTACTGTAATAATGTTTCGTGGTGTTGCATCATATTTTTTTCTAACTCATTATATCTGCCACTAATTAACCAATCTAACTGGCCAAAAATCGCATCGGTTACATGACGGTAATAGTTATTTCTTTCTACTCTCTCTTCTGAATATGTCTGTTTCATTTTCATATACGAAATAAACGGAATGAGAAACACAATAATTCCTAACAATAATACAAAATAAACCATAAACACGATATCAAAAACACCGATAACAATGATAATAATAGTATAAATGAGCAATCCAATAATACTTGGAAATAAAGTTTTTAAATAAAAATCTTGTAAACGTTCGATATCCTCTGATAACACTTGGAATAAATCTCCTGTTTCATATTTGCCTCTTAAGGAAATCGCGTCTTTTTCTAAAGCATCATATAGTCGCTTACGATATTTTGCTAAAATAGATAAAACGACATCATGGCCAACGAGTTTTTCTAAATAAGGAAAAACAGCTTGTCCAATACTAAATGCACGAACAGAAACAATCGGCACATATACTAGCATGATGTTTTCTGGACGTAAAGATGATTTGGAAATTAAATAACCGGAAACAAATAATAACATGGCACCTGAAGCAATACCTAAAAATCCGAACAAAACGGCTAAAGACATTTTACCCTTAAATTGTTTTATATATGTCGATACCCAATCATGCACTGCCATCGCCCCTTTGCTCGTCAAAAAATAGATGATACGCTTCATTTTGTTGTAATAAGGCATCATGCTCTCCACATGCACCGACTTTTCCTTCATCAACCCAAATAATTTGGGTACTATTTTTCACCCAATGGAGACGGTGTGTCGTTATAAATACGAATTTGTCGTAAAAATGTTCTAATATCAATTGTTTGATTTCGTATTCTGTTTCGATATCTAAATGTGCGGTCGGTTCGTCTAATAAAATAATTTGTTTATTACTTAGTAATGCTCTAGCAAGTGCAACTCGTTGCTCTTGTCCACCACTTATCGTTCTTCCACCTTCACCAATTTTTTCATGAATGCCATTTGGAAAACTATCCACTAAAGATTGTAACCCTATCTGTTGAACTATTTCCAACACATGTTCATCAGATGCAGCTGGTTCATAAAAGCGAATATTATCTGCTAATGAAACTGGAAATATATATGGATGTTGTGGTATATAAGCAATTTGATCAAACCAGGAAGCATCATGTAATGTATCCCACATACTATTGTTTACTCGGAAATCTCCTTCTGTCGGATCTATACGTCCTGCTAACAATTGAAGCAAAGTCGTCTTTCCTGCACCACTTTCCCCAAGTATTGCAACAA
Organism: Pseudogracilibacillus sp. SO10305; assembly: GCF_037072005.1. Classification (NCBI taxonomy): domain Bacteria; kingdom Bacillati; phylum Bacillota; class Bacilli; order Caryophanales; family Bacillaceae; genus Pseudogracilibacillus; species Pseudogracilibacillus sp. SO10305. Next base: position 34,865 of record NZ_JAXHDE010000016.1, read on the forward strand.
AACCTCGATCAACACGCACATTTATCCCTTCTAAAATTGGACGTTCCTCGATTGTAACGCCAATATTGTTCAATGCCACAGTTTCCACTCGTTCCTCTACTTGTTTTGTAGATGCAGTTAAATTACGTTCACTAGCAAGCCAATCATTAATTTCAGCCATCGCTACTTGACCATCTAATGTAGCATGAAAATCTTTTCCGATTTGTTTAATCGGAGAAAAATATTCAGGTGCTAACAATAAAATAGTTAATGCTGGTAACAACAATATCGTTCCATCAATTAATCGTAAACCTAACCCAACTGCAACAAAAGCGATAGATAAACTCGTAAAAAAATCTAATGCAAAAGAAGATAAAAAAGCAATTCGTAATGTTTTCATCGTCGTTTTTCTATAGTCATTACTTACTTTTTCAATTCGTCTTCCGTGTACTTTACTTTTCCCTAAAAAAGCAAGTGTTTCTAACCCTTTTAATGAATCAACAAAATGATTCGCCAATCTCGTATATGTCACATATTGTTTATCTGCCATTTTTTCCGCGGCAAGTCCTAATAAAATCATAAACATAATAATAATAGGAACGGTAAAAATTAATATATATGCGGAAGAACGATCCACGAAAAACACATACAAAACGATAAACACCGGAACAATTACCGTTTTAATCATCCTTATCCCAATAATTTCTACATACGTTTTCACATGGGCAATACCCTCCATTAATAACTGGACAAGATGGCCCGTTCCGATTTTTTGCACATCAGTACTTGGTTGGTGAAAATATTGATATAATAACTGTTCTCGTAAATATGTACTGACTTGATCACTATGTTTTTGCGCAATAATTCCTTCTACATGTGTCAAAATATACCTTAATATAAAAGCGATAAAAAAGAAGCCGATATCGATGAACACATCTTCTATCGGCATTTTTTGAAATAACAAAGTAATTGCTCTCGCTAAATAAATACTTTGCGCTATAATTAATCCTACTTCTATAAAAATAAAACATGTCAAAAGACTATAAGTAGAAAGGGCTCCCGGATACATCGGTAACCCTTTTTGACGTTTATTTTTCATTAATACTCCAACTCATCATCTGACTTAATTCTTTTTCTAAATACGTAGTAACTCCAAATAGTATACCCTAAAACGAAAGGTAATATTGCCACAGAAAATATTGTCATTACTTTTAAACTGTATGACCCGGAAGCAGCGGAGAATACTGTTAAACTATATGCATCCGAAATCGAGCTAATCATGACTCGTGGAAACATTCCGATAAAAATACTTCCCGTTAACAAGATAATCGTTACAGACGTTAATAAAAACGCATTAATATCCATCTTATTATTGTTATATAAGTTTGCAAACAGCAATGCAACCCACGCTAATAACGGGATAACAAAAAATGTTTGCCCATGATACGTAAATACATCTGAAACGAAATAGCCGATTACAATAAATGCTAGGAATGTAATGATTGTAAATGGTGCTACTTTTCTCCCCATCGCTCTCGCTCGTTCTTGTAATTCACCGGTTGTACGAATCGTTATAAATTGTAATCCATGTGTCAATGTTAATAATAAAAACATGACACCACCGAGCAATGCGTACGGATGTAAAAATTGGATGAATCCACCAACCATTTCCTTCTCTCCATTAATCGGCATTCCGACCATGAAGTTCGCTAAAACAACACCCCATAAAATTGGTGGCAAGAAACTTCCAAGCCAAATCCCCCAATCCCATGTCGCTTTCCATTTCTCATTGTGTATTTCACCCCTAAATTGAAAGGCTGCTCCTCGAACAATGAGAGCAATAAGCATAAAGACAAGTGGAATATAAAAACCACTGAACATCGTTGCATACCAATGTGGGAATGCTGCAAACATAGCCCCACCGGCTGTAATAAGCCAAACCTCATTAGCATCCCAAAACGGGCCAATTGTATTTAAATATACTTTCTTTTCTTGTTCATTTCGGCCTAAAAAACGGGCAATCGTACCAACACCAAAGTCAAATCCTTCTAACACGAAAAATCCTACAAAAAATATCGTTATAACGATAAACCAAAATTCATTAAGAGACAACTCCAGCACCTCCATCCTCTTGATCAAATGGGTCTGTCATAACTTCTCTTTCCTTCTCATCATGATCTTCTTTTTTAATATGACGAACGAATAAATAAATTGTAATAATCGCTAATATTGTATATAGCGTTACAAATGTCAGAAGCGAAAATAACATTTCTCCAGCCGAAACGGAAGGAGATACAGCGTCTTCTGTACGCATGATGCCATATACGACCCATGGTTGTCTACCAATCTCTGTCAAGATCCATCCAGCAGTATTCGCGATAAATGGTAGGGCCATCCCATACGTAATTAGTTTTAAATAAAATTTACGATTTTGTAATTTTTCTAATCGTGCTAAATAAATTCCGTAAAATCCTAATAACAACATAACCCCACCAGCTCCAGTCATTATACGAAACGCCCAGAATAATGTTTTAACGGGTGGGATATAATCCCCAGGACCATATTTTCCCTCATATTGTGCTTGTAAATCATTCATTCCCTCTAATGAACCACTAAATTCATTAAAAGATAGAAAACTTAATAGTACTGGAATATCGATAGAAAAATCATTCTGTCGTTCTTCCGTATTAATGTTTGCATATACCGTAAATGGCGCGGGATCCCCACTGTTTTCCCACAGTGCTTCTGCTGCCGCCATTTTCATCGGTTGTGACTGAACTAAGTACTGTGCCTGCCAGTGTCCTGTAAATAAAATAGCAAATGCTGAAAATGCACCGACCGTAATTGCTATATTAAATGATTTTTTAAACATTTCTAAATCATGTCTTCGCGCAATTTTCCATGCACTAATTCCAGCAATTAAAAATGCACCTGTTGCAAATGATGTTAATAAAACATGTGGAAATTGTGCCCAAAAATGTGGATTCGTTAAAATCGCTACAAAATCATTCATTTGTGCACGTCCATCTACCATTTCAAACCCTACTGGATTTTGCATGAAAGAGTTTGCCGTCAAAATCCAAAATGCCGAAAAAATAGAACCTAATGATACGAGCCAAACAGTTAGCAAATGCACCTTTTTAGATAATCTATTCCATCCGAACACCCATAGTCCGATAAATGTTGATTCCATAAAAAAGGCTAATAGTCCTTCTATTGCAAGTGATGGACCAAATACATCCCCAACAAATCGTGAATAGTTTGACCAGTTCATACCAAACTGGAATTCTTGTAAAATACCTGTCACGACTCCGATTGCGAAGTTAATTAAAAATAATACTCCCCAAAACTTCGTCATACGTTTGTACATTTCATCGCCTTTAAACACATACAATGTTTGCATGATTGCGATAATTAAAGCTAAACCTATTGATACTGGAACGAAAAAATAGTGGAAAATAGTAGTTGAAGCAAATTGTAGACGAGCAATTATTAAAGGATCCAATCTCAAAACATCCTTTCTGTCATAAATTTATCGTACGTTCTTACTAATTTAGTATAGAATAAAAAAACGATTTTGTTTGAAAAACTTATTACAATTCATGTACAGAATAATGAATCTTTCGTGACAGTTATATGAATACGCTTACAATTTCTCATTTTAAAAAAAGTGTTATAACGTGATTGTTACTACCGTGTATATAATAGTCTAAAATAATGAAACTGGGACAAATTTTTCATAAAAGGAATAAAGGTTAGTGTGTCACTTCAACATATACTTCACTTTTCACGTATACCATCATATTACCTTTTTTGCTTTGTCCCAAACTCATTCGATCATTTTAATCAAGTACTTCCATTACGACAAGCCTGTATACACGAGACATTTACACAAGCTTGTCTAAATAAAAAACTCATTTATCATTTACTTTTTTTAGTATCTCTTTTTTCTTGTAAATGTACCACATCTGCTTTTTCCTTCGATTGGAAAAAACTTTTGATAAATAATACTAAAATAAACAATAACCATGATGTAACGACATAATAAATAATCTTTGCATTTCCTTGAATATGATCCAAGAAAATTGTCATGCCACCCCAAATAATCCCTACTGCAAGTAACTGAAAACCGAAAAATTTCTTCGGATTTACATCCATTGTATCATCCCCTATAATGCTTTCTATTTTAATTATATACAATTAATACATTTCTTGAAACGCTTTTACCATTAAATCGTAATTTAACGGTCCAATCGCTATATTATGGATCGACCCATCTGTATTTAGTAAATAAGACGTCGGTAATGCATTCGCTTGATACGTTGTAGCAATCATCGTATCCATATCTTTTAGAATAGTAAAAGTAATATCTAATTCCTCTAAAAAGTTCGTTACTGTTTGTAAGCTTGATTCTGTATCCGTTAAATTAACTGCTAAAATGACGATATCTTCACCAAATTCCTCATGAACTTTTTGCATATCAGGCATTTCAGAACGACAAGGTGGACACCAAGTTGCCCAAAAATTCAACAAAACTTTTTGTCCGCGGTAATCGGATAATTTCACTTTTTCGCCATCTATTGTTTCTAATTCAAAATCAGGCGCAATATTTCCTCGCTCAATACCAACTTCACCCTTCGGAACACTTTCTACTTCTTCCTCATCATCTTTTACTTCCATTTCTGTTTGTGTAGCTGTGATCATTTCTTCTTTTTTTGTTTCTTCTTCTTTTTTCGTCGAAACAAAATCAAACACTGCATAACCTGCCAATCCTAAAATGATTAGGATGATGATCCATTTTTTCATGTTTTTATCCCTCACTATACTTCTTTTCTAATAAAATAAAACAACTATATAAAACACATAACAAACCGATGAAAATTGGGCTTACTATGTATTGAAACAACCGGACCGAACCAAGATAATACGAACAAATTATTTGCAAGCTAAACCAACTATAAATGACGATATGTAATTGATATGGATATCGTTCCAATAAAATGTATAGGAGAAGTAAAATCGTATAAATAATTATATAGTAGAAGTAATATGTGTTTTTTTCTACTATTAGTTGCAAAAGTTCATACATAAACAATGTACCTAATAAAACCGGTATAAATGCATTCCATATTGGTCTAAATGGTCGTTTCTTTTTAAATGTTTCATACACTGTATATATACTTACCAATATAAGCGCTATATATAACGCTCTTCTATCACTCGGATATGCTAATATCGCAAAGGGATCCTTTATAAACACTTGAAAATTGACGATTATTTTCCCAATCCATATGCAAAGAATGATATGTATAGTAAGTGATATTATTTCATCTATTCGTTTTTTCTTATGTAACTTTTCTTCTCGGTCCAAAACATAATAAAACAATAAACCAAAGAGGTAGCTTGCGACCAATATAAGTAAAAAACGTAATACCGTCGTTGAAACCAATAATCTTTCCTCCACCATATATATTCTTTCTTTAGTATAACGTAGCATATATAAAATAGCTTATATTCAGCTTCACTTCACAACTTTGTTAAAAATTAAATATACGATAACGAATGCAATATTTCCGTCACGAAATGTTATACCAAAAATGCTCTTTCTGCTTAAACATGACACTGCTAATAGAAATATTGAATAAGCGTATCGCTAGAACCGAATATCTTTCTGCCTATTTTGTTAAAAAGCAAAATGAAAACGGTCACATTTATCTGATGATAATAAACGTGACCGTTTTCCATAATGATAGATTCGTTTTGTCGCTATCTCTTTTTTTATTATTTTGCAATTAAATCATGATAGGCTTCTGTTTTTTCCATTTTACTTTGTACATACGAGCAAACAGGTTCGATTTTAAGATTTTGTTCTCGAGCATACGATGTAATAACTTCTACTAGTTTTCCTGCAATACCCTGCCCTCTCAATTCATCTGACACATAAGTATGGTCTACAGTAATAACCCCATCACTTTTCGGTTGAAATGTAATTTCTGCAAGTGGATTTTCTTCATCTTCACCAATATAAAATTTATTCGTTCCTTGTACAATATTTGCCATATGCTCTCCTCCTTATATTTTCTATCGTAACATATGTTATCTGAAATTTCTAAAAGATAGTTCTTGGATATTTAGTAATACAATGAAGACTAATTTTCTTTGTATTATTCTTCCAAACATATTATCCTATCTTCGTCCCATTTGGAACTTCCTCATCAGGTCGCAGCAATACAACATCTTCTTCTGTGGGGACACCACCTAGCACTAGAACTTCTGATTTAAATCCAGCGATACGCATTGGTGGGAAATTCACCACTGCTACTACTTGCCTTCCAACAAGTTGATCTGGCTCATAACGTTTCGTAATTTGTGCGGACGATTGTTTTATGCCAATTTCTCCAAAATCAATTTTCACTTTAATAGCTGGCTTCCTTGCTTCAGGAAATGGTGTTGCTTCAATGATCGTTCCCACTCTCATATCTACTTTTAAAAAATCATCAAATTGAATCATGTTTATCCTCCTACTTTGCATCGATAATTGTCAGTTGTTTTGGAAAGGATGTTAATACTTCCACTTCTCCATTGGGGTGTACGTACACATCATCTTCAATTCTAACCCCACCTACTCCTTCTTTATAAATACCTGGCTCTATCGTAAACAATAATCCTCCTAATATCTTTTCTTTGTTCTCACCATGAATTGAAGGTGCTTCATGCACTTCCAAACCTAGCCCATGACCAGTGCGGTGGGTAAAATAAGCACCATAAGAAGCATCTTCTATTACCGTTCTTGCTGCATGATCAATGTTTTTAATCGGATCCCCTAATCTTACTGCTTCAATAGCTTTTTCATTTGCTTTCAGTACCGCATCATATATCTGTCTTTGCTCATCTGATATTTTCCCAATCGCAAATGTTCTCGTTATATCTGAACAATAATGATCAACAAATACTCCAAAATCAAATAATAAAAAGTCACCATATTGGATTTGTCGATCACCTGGCTCTCCATGTGGCAACCCACTATTTTCACCAGTAAGTACCATCGTATCAAAAGCGACCTTTTCTGCTCCTAAATCTTGCAATGTCGTTTCTAACTTCGTTTTAATCTCATTTTCGGTCATCCCGATTTTTATAAATGGAATAATTTCATCTAAAGCATTTTCCGTAATAGAAATTGCCTTTTTTACTTTTTCTATTTCTATCGTTGATTTACGTAAACGCATATCGATGATAGCCCGTTCAACTGATTTAAAATTATTTATTCCTGTCTCCTTCTGTAACGCTTCATACTGTGCTACGGTCATATAATTTTTTTCAATGAAACAAATAGCCGATTTCTCTTTCATATATGCGGCTAATTTAGCATAACCATTTTCCGTATCACCTATAGGTATGAATTCATCTACGTTTTCTGCTTCTTTTTGCGCTTTTTTCAAATCTAATGTTGGTAAAAATAACGTCGTCCGTTTCTCTTTCATATCGATTAATAATCCAAGAAATCGTTCATGTGGTTCCGCATACAAGTTTGTCACATAATATATATTTAGCGGATCCATTAATAAAATATAAGTTGCTTCAGTCGTTATATTTTCATGTTGCATTAATTGTCTGATTCTTTCTCTATACATGATTACTTTTCCCCTTGTTCCATCTTTTCGGTAAAAATTGCTTTCGCTTCTTCTTTTGATTTCCGATCAATAAAATAAGCAATTGCCGCCTCACATAACGCATAAGTCCCAGCACTCGCTACCACTCCAGATATAATATTCCCTGCTCCGGGTATAAATTTAGCAAGTTGTCTTGATATATTTCTTAATGTAAATCCAACTCCAACATTTATGCCCATCGCACTTAAAAATTTCATTATTGTTTTTCGATTAAACTTCTGCCCACTAATAAGTGCTATCGTACTAATCATCGATAATTGCATTCCCGTAATAACAGGCATATCGGCAATTGGAATGGGAGTGGCGCCAACTAAACCTGTGACAGAGGCGGTGCTTTTCCCTATTTTTCTTGCCAATTTTTTTTGTACTGCTGTGACTCGTGATAGTTTAGCTAAAATAACCTGTGCCTCTTCAGGTAATTCCTTTAATAAATAATATAATAATTCGTCTATATTGTACCTACGATCATACACTAGCTTATCATCTTCAAATTCCATATATGCACAAACTGGTATGACAGTCGTCGGCTTTTCTAATCGTTGGATCAATTTCTCCTCTAGTAATTGCACAGTTGCATCGATATTTTCTCGTTTCACTGGATGATCAAACGGTGGTTCACTATTTGACACTGGTGCAAGTTCGTCCACTTGTGTAACGATACCCGCAATTGGTATATCGTATTGATGTACGTCTTCAATCATCTCTTTTAATTCTTTTAATTGATCGATATCTTCATCGATGCGTGCCCCTACTTCTTTTCCTTTACATAAAAACAACATGACATCCGGGCATTTTTCCTTAATGGCATCCTTTATTTCCTCAATTGGAGTCGCTGATTTAGTTGCCTCTGTAGGATCATGTCCTTCTCCAAGTCCTCTCGTATCTAATATATCGATCCCACCTAAATCATTTTCATACTTATACCATTTCCCTGTTCCTGTTTGTGCCTTATAATGGCCGATACTCGCTTTCATTTCGCCAAAAATCGCATTAATTAAACTCGACTTGCCTGCTCCACGCCTACCAACAATAACGATACGTGCTGGACGGGCATGTATTAAAAAAGATTGCAATTTAGTCACTTCCTTTTTAATAAGCGATTTTGTATTTGCCGGCATTTTTGTTTGATCGACCTTAAGTAAAATAGAACTAAACAACTGTTTCCATTCATCGTACATATTTTCATTATTTTCTGTCATTTCAATCACCACGATTGTCGTTATTTTTCTCTTCTTTATTGTAACGTATTTTATCCTTCTTGAAAAATAGCAGATGTATTTCCTGTCATTCCAGTTTCAATTCATAAAAAATCATCTTTTACTCCAACAAACGGAATATTGACAATCTGTGTCGTATATTGATATACATCTAATACAATCTCTAATCCTTATCGACTTAATGTTGATCTAATTGAAATATAAAGATTGTCTTTGCTTTTTGAATTGATTTGTCCATTTTTAATCCCCTTCTTCCTTCGATTTTCTATATTTTATGTATCTTTCTTTCATTTACTCATTAAAAATAACTATCCTCTATTTATTTATTATATTAAATAGCGTATAATGATATATGATATCTTATATCATTTAATCAAAGAGAGGAGTCTTATGATGTCGAATAGTTTTATCGTAAAAAACCCTGCTACTGGGGAAGCATTAGCAACAATAGAACGGGATAGTGAAGAAGTAATTTTACAAAAGATCGCTACTGGAAATGATGCATTTCAAACATGGAAAAAAACAAATGCACATGAAAGATCAAAATTATTATCAAAATGGTCGACATTAATTCAGGAGCATAAAGCTTCTATCGCAGAAGTAATGACGAAAGAAAACGGAAAACCACTTGCTGAATCTTTAGGGGAAGTAGATTATGCAACTAGTTATATTGATTGGTATGCAGAAGAGGCAAAAAGATTATATGGACGCACTATTCCTTCCCATGCAAATGGGAAAGAATTAATCGTCCAACAACATCCTATCGGGTTAGTCGGTGCAATTACACCATGGAACTTTCCAGCTGCAATGATGACTAGAAAAGCCGCACCAGCATTAGCTGCAGGTTGTACGTTCATCGTGAAACCAGCAGAAGAAACACCTTTAACGACGATTCGCTTAGTCGAACTTGCACATGAAGCAGGGATTCCCGAAGATGTGATTCAATGTGTAAGTGGCCGTGGTCGCGTTATTGGAAGTCTCTTTACTGAAAGCCCATACATTAAGAAAATTACTTTTACAGGTTCAACGCCTGTAGGAAAACAGCTCATTAAAGATAGTGCTGCAACCGTAAAAAGTGTCACGATGGAATTAGGTGGACATGCTCCTGTCATTGTGGCTGAAGACGCAAACATTGACTTAGCTGTCGAACAAACAATTATTACAAAATTTAGAAATGCAGGACAAACTTGTGTTTGCGCAAATAGAGTCATCGTACACGAATCCATCGTAGAAGAGTTTTCTAAAAAATTAGCAGAACGTACAAAAAAACTTGTTGTCGGAAATGGACTAGATCAAAAGACAGACGTTGGTCCAGTTATTAATAAAGGGAGTTATGAAAAAATTACCGATCAAATTGCAGACGCGGTAAATAAAGGTGCTACTATATTAGCGGGTGCACAGTATGATGTAGACCATGATAAAGAATATTACTTTATCCATCCGACGATTTTGACTGATGTAACAGAAGAAATGGATATTATGCATGAAGAAACATTCGGTCCAGTTGCCCCAATTACAACGTATAAAGAATTAGATGAAGCAATTGAGATTGCCAATAATACACCATACGGTCTAGCTGCTTACTTCTTCACAGATAATTATCGAATTGGGAACTATTTATTCAATCATCTTGATTACGGAATTATTGGTTGGAATGATGGAGCACCATCTGCTGCACATGTTCCTTTCGGTGGAATGAAAGAAAGTGGACTTGGTCGTGAAGGCGGAATCGAAGGGATCGAACCATATTTAGAAACGAAATATTTATCGATTGGAAACTTATACGAATAATTTCTTCGTTATTCATACACGAGACATTCGCATATAATAAATGTATGTTCTACAAAAACGGAGCTGGAACTTAACTAGATTCTAATTATAAAAAATTGGTCATGTTTATGACGATAAGATGGCTCTTTGGCAAACAATGTTGGTGATCCTCTTAAAGTAAACTAATATTTAATTGTGTGGAGTCAATAAGAATAGCGTGAATATGTCACTTCGGAAATGTACTCCGCTTTCCGCGTGCGGCTGCTAAGCCAAGTTCAGGCTTTGCCTTCCCTTGTCTTATCTAGGCCTTTTTTCACGCAGAAGTCTACGTACATTTCCTACGTTTCATCTGGCTGTTTACATGTTGGTTTCCTCTTCCTTTGTAGCTTAAGCTGCAAGGGAGGAGGATTTTTTACTTTGTATGATTGATCTCCATTTAAAATGTAAAATAATTCTCTTTTTAAAACTATAAAAATATCGATATCCATATGCAACGCGATTCCATACCTTTATTTTGTTATTAATCTCTTCGATACGACCGTTATTGTATGAATACATCAAGCTATGTTTGATATACGATATATGTTTTTCAATGTCTTAATGCTTGTCTTCATGTAATGAAAGTATAACGATTGGTCAACGGTATTTAGTGTATACGTCAATTTAGCTGTAATAAACTTAGCCATTCTTCCTTGATATGACCTTAATTCTACAGCATTTTCTTCAATTTCGATGTTCTTATCTTATATATCAAGCAGTAATTTTATATTATTAGAATGAGACAAGTGATTTCCCTCCTGGATTAGGTTTTCAACAACTTTCATTCTAAAGGGAAATTCACTTGTTTTCTATTTTTATGCATAAAAAAGGTGCCAGTGAATTTTTTCCACCAACACCAAATATTGTAGAGACCTTAAAAACACCCTTAACATTAGATTTTCCGTCTAACATTAAGGGTGTCGGTTATTTCATTAAGTTTTAGACGAAACTACTTTGGATATCAACTTTTTATTGTTTTCCAAATTGTTGGATTGGGTGGTCAGCAACAGATACGTGAATGATTTTCTTTTCTGTATAGAAATCAAACGCGTAATGGCCACCTTCACGTCCAATACCTGAACTTTTCGAACCACCGAATGGAGTACGTAAGTCACGAACGTTTTGTGCGTTTACCCATAACATTCCTGCATCGATTTGATGTGCAACACGGTGACCTCGTTTAATATCATTCGTCCATACATAACCAGCTAATCCGTAATCAACATCATTTGCTAAACGAACCGCTTCCTCCTCGTCTTTAAAAGACATTACTGTTAAAACTGGTCCAAAAATTTCCTCCTGAGCAACACGCATATCATTTGTCGCATTCACGATCATTGTCGGAGCGACAAAGTTTCCACGCTTATACTCTTCTGGAATTTCGCGTGTAATAACCGTTGCACCTTCATCTTTTGCGATTTGTAAATAGCTAACTACCTTGTCATAATGTTCCGTATGAATTAGAGGTCCAACCTCTGTCGTATCATCCATTGGATCGCCAATTTTCACGTTTTGTACACGTGCTTCTAACGCCTCTATAAATTTATCTTTAATGTTTTCTTGGATGAATAAACGTGAGTTTGCTGTACATCTTTCACCGTTGAACGAGAAAATTCCCCAAACAACTGCATCTAATGCACGATCAAAGTCTGCATCATCAAAAACTAAAATTGGAGATTTTCCACCTAACTCCATAGAAGTCGCTTTCAATGTGTCCGCACTGTTTTTAATAATCGTCGAACCAGTTGTCGTTTCACCCGTAAATGATATTAATTGTACATCAGGGTGTTTTACGAGTGCATCTCCTGCCGTTTCACCGAATCCGTGTACAACGTTAAATACACCTTTTGGTAAACCTGCTTTATCAATTACTTGCGCTAATAAATTAGCAGATAATGGAGAGAATTCAGCAGGTTTTAACACAACCGTATTCCCTGTCGCTAATGCCGGAGCAACTTTCCATGTTTCTAACATGAATGGCGCATTCCATGGTGTAATTAATCCCGCCACTCCTACTGGTACATTCATCGTATAGTTAATGAAGTTTTCATCTACTTGATATGCCTCACCAATTAAACGGCTATCAACCATTCTTGCATAGAAACGGAAGTTTTCAGAAGCACGAGCAACCATATTACGAGTTTGTTTAATTGGTAATCCTGTATCTAATGATTCTAAATAAGCTATATTTTCTACTTCTTCATCAATTAAATCAGCAATTTTATAAATATATGCTAAACGTTCTGATAACTTCATCGTACGCCAAGGACCATTATCAAATGCATCCCTTGCCGCTGCTACTGCTTTTTCAATATCTGATTTACGTCCTTCTTGTACAAGGTTTACCGTTTCATTTGTAAATGGGTTATAATTTTCAAATGTCGCACCTGCTTCACTCGGAACAAATTCTCCATTTATATATAAAGAAATATCTGGTTGTTTCACATGTTCTAATTTTGCCATTTTTTTCACCTGTCCTTTTACATATATTTTTTGTACAAAAGTTTCTCTATTAAAACCAATCTGTTTAATTTTAGAAGTTTTAAAAAAGGGTGGGACACCATGTATAATGCATTTTTCAATGTGTCCCAATATACATTATTTTTCTAAAATATTTAAATCAACCATTACTTGACGAGCTTCAGCTTGCAATTCTTCTGACGGTAAACCTAATGGTAAACGAATTTTCGGTGTAATTTTCCCCATCATTCCTAAAGCAGCCTTTGCAACCGTTGGGTTCGTGTCTTTAAATAATACGTCGTTTAATGGCATTAACTCATAGTGTAAATCTTGTGCTTTTTTAATATCGCCTGCTTCCCAAGCGTTATATAATTCAGCTACTCTTTTCGGCTCAACGTTTGCTGTTGCACTAATGAATCCAGCTCCACCGATTGCTAACATTGGGTAGCATAATAATTCGATTCCAGAATATAGTAAGAAGTCACGTCCACAGTTTAATAGGACACGGTTCACATGTTCGAAATCCTTATTTGATTCTTTCGCTCCGATAATGTTTGGACAAGCATCTACTAAACGCTTCATCGTTTCTACTTCCATATTTACTGCAGAACGTCCTGGAATATTATAAATAATAATTGGAATATCTACAGAATCGGCAACTGTTTTAAAGTGTTGGAATAATGCTTCTTGGTTTGGCTTATTGTAGTAAGGAACGATGACCATCGCTGCATCTACACCAATTTCTTCTGCATACTTCGTTAATTCCATCGTTTCATCATGGTTTGTCGAACCTGTACCAGGAGCGAAAAATACGCGTCCGTCAATCGTTTCTTTTGCTAAATCCATAACACGTTTTCTTTCTTCTATCGTTAATGAGCTCGGCTCTCCACTTGTACCAGTAACTGAAATCCCGTGACTCCCGCTCTCAATTTGCCAGTTAACTAATGATTTAAATGTTTCTTCATCAATTGACCCATCTTCTTTAAATGGTGTAATTACTGGACAGATCGATCCTCTTAACTTCTGCTTTGCTTCTTCATATTTATTCATATCTATCTTCTCCTTTATATAAAATGTGTTATTATTTTCTCTACCATAAATAATATACTAAATCATATATGATTTCAAGTGTAATCTAATATTTTTTATTTTTTCATAAAATTAGGGCGAATCTATAATAGTTCCGCCCTATCTTTTTTTTATTATTCTCCTACTAGCTCTCTCGCACGGTCATATACTTCTTGACCTGGTAATCCTTTACCTTCAACGTTTTCAATCCAATTTTCAATTGTTGGATTAATAAATTCACTCCACTCTTCTAATTCGGCATCAGATAACTCATAAATTTCAATTCCTTTTTCCTCTGCCTGCTCGACAGCTTCCTTACCAAATTGGTCGAACGTTTCTCCTGTTGTTTTCACCATAGCTTCACCAGTTAAATCTTGTAATAATGTTTGATCTTCGTCATTTAAACTATTAAATTCATCTTCATTCATAACGACAAACATTGTAGTAGAATAGAAGTTTCCTACTGTTGCATATTTCAATACTTCATCTAAGCCCCATGTTTTAACCGCTTCCCATGGTGCTATCGTTCCATCTACTACTCCACGTTCTAATGCTTCAAAGTTTTCGTTCATTGGCATCGATACTGGCGTTGCTCCTAATGCTTCAAGCCATTCACTCGTTTCAGGAGACGGAGAACGAATTCTCATCCCTTTTAAATCTTCAATTGATTTTACTTGTTTATCTGTTGTGTATAATTGTGCAGGGTCTGTCGTATATAACCATAAAGGCACAGTTCCCGCATACTCATCTTTAAATTCATCAAACTCATTATATAATTCCCATAATGTTTTCGTTCCTTCTACTGAAGAAGTAGACATGAACGGAAGCTCCATGACAGATGTTAATGGGAATTGGTTCGGTGTATACCCATTTACACTTAATGCGATATCAACAGAACCAGTCTCTGCAGCATCGAAATGTTCATCCGGCGCAGCTAAAGATGCACCTGGATAAGAAGTTATTTGAATTCTTCCATCTGATTGTTCTTCTAAATCAGCCGCTAAGTCTTGTACTACATCCTCCATAAAATGTGATGGAGGGAAAAAGTGCGAAAAATCCCATTCATAGTTGCCGCCACCTGCATCACCACTACCATTTGCATCTGAGTTAGAGCCGCCACATGCAGCAAGTACCAACATCGAAACCATTGCAACAAAAAGTAAATACCATTTCTTTTTCATCATAACACCTCTTCATATCAGTAATCGCTTTCATTTATATCATATATTATTAAATATATTATTTCAAGTTGTTTCATAGATTATTCTGACTATTTTTCATAAAAAAATATGAAAGAAGAATAAAATCAATCCCTCTTCTTTCATATCCTTATACTACCTCATTAAATCTGGTAAAAATGTAACGATTTCTGGGAAGATAACGATCAATGCTAAACAAAGAATAATCGTTAAAAGCATTGGTGTTACTCCTTTAAAAATACGTTGAATCGGTACATCCTTCACAATCCCACTTATAATATAAACACTTAAACCTAATGGCGGCGTTAATAATCCCATATTCATAACGAAGATCATCACAACGCCAAACCAAATACCGTCATATCCTAACATCGTAATTAATGGATATACAACTGGTAATGTTAAAACGTAAATCGCAATTCCTTCTAAAAACATACCTAAAAAGAAATATACAATTAAAATACAAATTAAAATGATAGTCGATGGTAACGCTAATTCGGAAACAAATTTCGTAATAACGACTGGTATTTTACTCAGTGCTAAAAACTTACTGAAAATATCTGCACCAATTAAAATAAAGAAAATCATCGCTGTTAATCGTGTTGTTTCATTTAAGGAGTTTAAAAAATCTTTCCAACTTAATCGACGTGTAACAACTGCTAATAAAAATGCCCCAAATGCCCCAATTCCCCCTGCTTCTGTCGGAGTGAAAAATCCAAAATAAATTCCCCCAACACTTAATGCAAATAGAAATAAAAATGGCCAAATGCTATTTAATGAAACAATTTTTTCTTTAAATGTTTTCTTCTCTGTTACAGGAGCTAATGATGGATTACGAAGCACCATAAAATAAATAACAATCATGAATAAAAACATTTGTAATAATCCTGGTACTAATCCAGCAATAAGTAATTTCCCAATTGGTTCCATCGTTAAAATACCATATAATACCAAAATAACACTCGGTGGAATTAAAATCCCTAACGTACCGCCCGCAGCTACACAAGAAGTAGATAGTCCGTCATCATAACGATATTTTTTCATTTCAGGCAACGCAATTTTTGCCATCGTAGCTGTCGTTGCATTCACAGATCCTGAAATTGCTGAGAACATAGCACTTGTTCCAATCGTCGTAATTGCTAAACCGCCTTTTATATGTCCAATCCAAGCATCTACAGCACGGTATAAGTCATTTCCAAATCCACTATAAGATAAAAACATTCCCATTAAAATAAATAATGGAATGACACTTAATGAATACGAACTAGCAGTCGAAAATGGCGTCGTTCCTAATTGTACGAGTGCTGAATCCCAACCACGAATCCATCCTAAACCAACTGTTCCTACAATTATAAGCGACACACTAACTGGTATCCTAAGTATAAATAAAACTAATAATCCAATAATTCCGATAATACCGATCATCTCTGGACTCATTCTTTATTCACCGCCATTCGAAAATATGAAATTGCCTTTATAATTGCCATCAATGCAAAAACAACCAGCGTAATCGTAATAATAAATAAAAATGGATAAACAGTAATAGATAAATCTGTCGTCGTCGTTTTTCTTTCCATCATACGTAAACCATTATTGAAAATATGTTGTGACATAAGTAATACGACAGCGACAATAATTAACTCAACTATTCCATTGATAATATGGCGAACTTTCGCTGGTAAAAGATCTACCACGAAATCAATCGTAATATGTTCGTCTTTTCTATGTGTAATTGCTAATGCTAAAAAGACGAGTAAAGCCGCCCCCAATTCGGTCATTTCATATGTTCCTTTTAATGGCTTGTTCATAATATTTCTTCCCAATACATCAAATGTAATAATCGACATAATAAAAATTAGTGCAAAGTTTGATAATAGCTGTTGAAAGTTAGCAATGCCATTAATAATTTTTTCCGCTTTGTTTATCGGTTTTTCCATCTTCCTCACTCCATTTCATTCATTTTCTAATACATTTCATCTCTTTCATTAATCGTCTTCCACATTTGACCGATGACAATTCCTCCTACTATTTCTTGTAATAACTGTTGATTCTCTTTGTTAATAGCATGAAATTTTGCGTTTTTACCAAGACAAATGAGCTATATGGAAAAGTTTCATAGTTTAAACTGATGACAACGCTATCATTTCTTTCATTTGTACCATTTCCACAAGCATGAATAATAAAATAATCCATCCAAAAAAATAAAAACATGATGTACTTTTTAGTCAATATTCATATAAAACTTCTCATGTACAAATTAATTTGAACCTATCATATATCACATATATCTTTTCAATATTTTTTCAGCAATATTCTCATTATTTAAAATCGACGAACAGTTACCTTTTCTAGTAGTAAACGACAACAAGTCTTGAATTCATATACAAATTCATATATATTAAATATATGATTAATAAGAAGAAGTTAAATAAAAGACAATATGCTTATCAAGTAATCCGTTCTCGAATTATTGATGGTCAATATGTACCAGGACAGCGCATCGTTATTGATCAAATTGCTAAGGAGGTTAATTCTAGTCATATTCCAGTACGTGAAGCAATTCACCAGCTAGAATCTGAACAGTTAATCGAATACAAGCCGAATATTGGAGCAGTTGTAAAAGGGATTAACAATCAAGTCTATATCGAAACATTAGAGGTTCTAGCCGTTTTAGAAGGATATGCTACTGCATTAAGCGCTGCACATATCGATCAATCGGGAATCGACGAACTAGTCCGTATTAACGATCAGATGGAACAATGTTTAAAAAATTATGAACTAGATAAAATTGGTATCTATAATAGAGAATTTCACTTTTCTATTTACGACTATTGTCCAAACCAATTTTTAATCGCTAATATTCAAGAAATGTGGCAACGACTAGATGTTGTTCGAAATACAGGATTTACTTTTTTCCCAAAACGAACACCACACTCCATTGAAGAACATAATCAAATTATTTCATACTTCCAAAATGGAGCTGATTTCTCTACGATTGAAAATTATACGAGAAATCATAAATTGAATACATTAGAAGCATTTAAACAGACGAATGAAGCTTAAATAACTAGCTATGTGTTCTATACATAGCTAGTTTTTTGTTATTTATACCGTACATGAATATTATTTTGCTTATATGTTGCACGAGTAAATTCAAATATTTCCATCGATAAAGCTAAATAACGTTGTTCAAAGATTGGTGCAAAGTGTTTCTTAATTGATTCAAATAAATCATCACACACTTTTTTTATCGTTTCTTCTGAACGACCAGCACCTAATTTAATCGTTACATGGACAAATGCATCATCTTCCGTTCCATCTGCTACACAGTAATCATGTAATGCAATTGCTCTTGTTCTCAGCCCACCAATCGGAATGACATCCTCATGTGTTAACAATGTTGTATTCACATTTTTTAGTAATACTCCTATATCTGTTTCCTCTGCTAAATTATCCGTATATTCGATAATTACATGTGGCATGAAAACAACCCCTTCTTACTTGTAGTCTTCCCCTACAATTGTATTTACTAATCGGCCGACACCTTCTACTTCTGTTACAACTTCATCGCCAATTTTTGTATCGACAGATCCTTTCGGCGTACCAGTTAAAATAATATCATTTTCATTTAATGTCATGAATGAACTTAAATATTCAATTAAATCAGGGATACTAAATACCATATCTGCTGTCGTTCCTTGTTGTTCCACTTTCCCATTAATATATGTCGTTAATTTTAAGTTCATCGGATCCTCAATATCTTCCTTATCTACAAACCATGGTCCAATTGGTGTACATGTATCTCTGTTTTTCACTCGTAAATTCGGTCGATAGTAGTTCTCTAAATAATCACGGATTGCATAATCATTTGCTACTGTATAACCTTTAACATAATCATATGCATCTTCTTTTTTAATATTTTTCCCACGTTTTCCTATAACGACAGCAAGTTCACACTCATAATGCATGAATGTCACATCACTCGGACGAACGGTATGACCTAAATGTCCAATAAACGTATTCGGTCCTTTTAAAAATACTAACGGTTCTTCTGGTGCTTTAAATGACAATTCTGCAGCATGATCTGCATAGTTTAACCCTAGTGTAAATACTGTTTCAGGCTCTACTGGAGGCAACCAAACAACATCTGTTTCCTCTACTAATCTACCATCATGTAATTGTACTTTTCCCTCTACTTCTGTTGCGTCTTGAATTAAACCACCGTAGCTTACTCTTGCTCGTTTCATACAATTTCTCCTCCTACTACATGCTTTTCAGATACAACTCTATTTTCAAGTTTACCAATTTGATCGATTTCAATCGTGACAAGATCATCTTCTTTTGCTAAAGGAGCATTTTCAGGGACACCTACTAACAATACATCCCCTTCATTTAATGTCATATAGTCTGTTACATCTGCTAATAATTTTTCAACAGACCGAAGTAAGTTTTTCGTTGTATTTTCTTGTTTTACTTCTCCATTGATCGACACTTTAATTTGTAAATCATTTGGATTTTCTACCGATTCTTTTTGTACAATCCATGGACCAACAGGTAAAAATCCATCACGTGCTTTATATTTCACTGCTGGGCGGTGAACACTTTCGTGTGGAATGCTGACATCATTAGCAATTGTATATCCTAACACATAGTCTAATGCTTCCTCTTCCTTCACTTTCGTCGCGACTTTACCAATAACAATTGCCAGTGCTGCTCCTACTTCTACAGACTCCTCAGATACTGGTAATGGTATAAGTTGCTGTGCACTAATATATGTATTTTTCGGTTTAATATATAAAACAGGTGCCTTTGGCGGATTTTGATATGGAGCTTCATTCATTTTCGGTGCTAGTTGGTCATATGCGCCTTTAAAGTTCAATAATGCACCATAAACCGTTCCCTGAATCGGAACATCTAATGGTAATGTATCAATTTGATAATCGATTTGATCTATTTCAATCGTTTCATCGTTCAACACGTTTCCTTCTAATTTTTGTGAAATGCCTCGTAATTTCAGTTGTACATTGCTCATCCTTTAACACTCCTTCGATTTAATAAATCATAACTCGAAACACGAACGATATTATACAAAGATTTTACACTCTATATAATAAACGTCCGTGTTTCTTTTTCAATATATACATTTATCGTTTTCATATTTCTACGTAGTTGTCAATACTTGGTTGTGTCCATACTTTCCAGTAAAGAATGTTAGTGGGTTCCCATCTGTTTGTTTAATATCTAATACTTTTCCAACGAATAATGTATGGTCTCCAACAACATACGAATTGTCTACATCACATGCGATAGAAGCGAGTGTTCCATCAAGTACTGGAATGTTTTCAATGTATTGAAAGTCAATTTCCCTTTCGTCTTTTGTTTGTCCTGCAAAATGCATCGATAAATCTTTCTGATGATCCGCTAAAATATTAACAGCAAATTTATTTGCTTCTTTTATTTTATCTAACATATTAGCACGATTATCAATCGAAATCATAATTAGTTTTGGGTGCAATGAAACAGACATAAACGCATTTGCTGTCATTCCATGAGGCTCTCCATCTACTTCCGTTGTAATCACCGTTACCCCTGTTGCAAACTTCCCCATCGCATTACGAAACTCACGATCATCCATTGCTATTCCCTCCTTAAAAAATTATGCGAAAATTAATTCGCTTACTCTTATTTGTTTTAAAAATGTAATATGACAATAACTTAAATCCATATGATCATATAAATCATTTACTTGAATAATTGCTTTATTTTGTTCGACCATTAATTGGCCATTAGTTGTATATCCATTTGCACAAATTTTAATGAGATACGTACCTTTATTAGGTAAAATATACTTTTCATTGATTTCTGCTCTGAACATATCATAATCAATCTGCATTAACTTCGCCTGTATGGTATAATCATTTCCTAAAAATTGAATCACTTCTTCGACTTTTCCTTGTTGTACTAATGCCTTCGTTTCCGTTGAACCAATTTTGATTGCATGGACCGTCTTTTTAGGGATGACTGAAACAGAATAACATTCTGTCGATTGCGCGACTCGTCGCAACATAGCAACGTTTCCCTTTGCTTTAAAACCAAATGTAAAATCAAACCCTACAACGACATGCTTTACATTCATTTGAAGTACATATCTATCAATAAACTCGTAAGGATCCAAAGAAGCAAATGGAAAGTCAAATTTCATTACAAAAATCGTATCAATCCCACAAGCTGCAATTTTTTCGATTTTCTCTTGCAGTAAAGTTATATATTTACGATTTTCCATCCCTTTGATCACTTCATCAGGATGTGGACTGAAAGTGAATGCTGCACTTTTTATATGGTGCTGTTTAGCATAGCGACTTGTTGATTTTAATAATTCTTGATGTCCTAAATGTACCCCATCAAAAAACCCCATCGCCATTGCGTAAGCATCTTTTTGTCGCATTTCCGTTTCACAATCAAGAAAAATGACTTCCATTTTTTTGCCTCTCCTTTCCTCTTTAACCTTGGCGTTAGAAATGTGCTTTTTAATTTGTATACATCATAAATGGATGAATGCACATTCCCTCCGCACTTTCCTTTGCTCTATTTTTTATAGCGTAAAATCCGGCTTATATAATGTTAATTTCGCTTTTTCTTTTTCGATGAGTTCTCCCGTTAATACGTGGATGAATGGAGATGCTTCATCAAACCAACTATCTGGCGCTTCATGACCCCAGAATGTTTGACGTGTTTTGTCATGTACACTCCAACGTTTCGGTTCGAAATCTCCGTCACCTGTGAAATAATCTCCGAAATAAAACTCGATACGGTGCCCATCTGGATCACGTAAATATAAGAAAAACGCGTTCGATAATCCGTGACGACCTGGTCCACGCTCAATATTGTCAGCCATTCCCATCGACGCTAACACATCACAAGTGTGGATTAACGCTAATGGATCTGGTAACCAGTATCCAACATGGTGTAATTGTGGTCCATCTCCATTCATGAACGCTTGGTCATGTACGTTTCCTTTTTGATGTGTCCAAATTGCCCATAATTTCCCTTCGTCATCTTCTGTATACTCAGATGGACGGAAACCGAATTCTTCATTATAGAAATCATACGCTTTTTGCACGTCAGGCACTAAGCAGTTTAAATGGTCGATACGCTGTACACGAGAACCTTTTTGTAAGTCGTAACGTTGTAATAAACTTTCCACTTTATCCATTTCCGCATAGAATTCTAACGATAACCCTGACACATCTTGGACGCGTAACGCACGGCCTACCGCATGTTGTTCCCCCTTTGGTACCCATTTATATGCAAGGTCATTTTTCTTCACTACTTCTTCAATTTTATCTAACTCTTCTTCTGCATATACTTTGTAACTAATTACTTCTACAGCAGCTTTATCTGACTTTTTTAGTAATAAACTATGGTGATTTTGTTCCTCGTATCCACGTAAGTAAATATGATTTTCATCTGCTTCTGTTTCCACGAAGCCTAATGCGTCTACATAAAATTTTCTCGATGCGTCTAAATCTGTCACATGTAAAACCGCTCTACCTGTTCTCGTAATATCTAATGTCATTTTAAAATGCCCCCTGTTTTTTATTATTTTTTAATAGAATCTAAGAAGTCTTTTACACGAGCCTTATATGGCTCTTTGTCATAATTATCAAAGTACATCATCCCCATACGAACTGGATCTCCGAAGAAATAATACTCATAATGGTTTTGTCTTGAACCAAATGCACTTGATGTTAAATCCCAAGCTAAGCGGAATAATTGAACTCTATCCGTTCCATTTAAGTTTTTCGACTGTAATGCACGATCTAAAATCGGTCCAATTTCTTCGTGTTGGAAATCAGCTTCTGTTGGAATTGCTGTTAATCCAGATGCACATAATACACGAATAATTTCTGTTAACGATGGATAAATTCTTGGGAACCAGTTACGAGCAGCATCTAATGCAGCAAAATCTGGTGTCATCGTTCCATGTTTATCGACCTTCGCATTATGTTCTGCACGGAATAAATGTGAACGCATATTCTCTAATGTGATCATAATGTCGCGCCCTTTATCTTGTACGTGCTGGAATTGGTCGATTCCGATTGCTTCCATAATACTTAATGCAAGACCTAAAATAAATTCAGTCTTCACAATTGCCTTTGCAACTACTTGGTGTGACATGTGTACTACTGCATTTGTATCTGAAAATGCTCTGTTACAAATCGATGAGTTTCCACATACAAATACACGCTCCCAAGGGACGAACACATTATCAAAATGAATGATCGTATCGCCTTCTTCAAATTGTGATGATAATGGATAATCCCATTTATTATCTCTGTAATCCCAAGGTTCACGGCTAATATGTTTAATCCCTTCTGCATTATTTGGAATAGCAAATGCTAGAGAGAAAATATCATCCTTTTCACCAGATTTTTTAAATGTTGATGGGAATACCATTGTTTCATCTGTAATTCCACCTTGTGTTGCTAATAATCTAGCACCATCAACGATAATTCCATCTTTCGTTTTTTCTTTTAAATGTAATGCAACACTTGCATCATTTTGCTCATGCAATGCTTTTGCACGGTTTACTTGTGGATGAATTAAAGTATGTGTTAATGTTAAATCATTTTCACGAACAAACTCGTAATATTTACGAGAGTTTTCCGCGAACATTGGATCGTCTTCTCCAAATAAATCATTATTCATTCCTGTCGCCATAATTTCAGCATTCATATAATCTGGTGCACGACCCATCATTCCATTATGTGATAATGCCCATTCTTGAATTGCCTCTCTACGTTTAAATAAATCTTCTTTCGTCGTTGGATGTAAAAACGTCATCCCAACTTTATCACCTGTTGTTGGTGAAGTATATAACATTTTTTCAGGTTTTTCATGTTGAATATCGTATAACTTCGCCATTGAATCAATGACATTTTTAAACGCTGGATGTGTTGTCACATCATCTACTCTTTCCCCATTCACATACACATTGTTATTTGCCTTTTGCAATCTCTCTTTGTATTGTTTACCTGTTGCAGCTCCCATGAATGAAACCTCCTAAAATATAATAAATTAAACTATGTAAGCAATCACCCAGAATGTTAGCTCTATTATTAATTTTCAAACAATTTTATTTGTAAAACTCTGAAAGCGATTACTAAATCGTTACATTTATTATCATATATGTTATGATATATGTAAAATATTAAAAACATTTGTTATCTATATATTTTTTATATACGAGGTGAAACGATGAATTTAAAACAATTACGTTACTTTTACGAAATTGCAAATGAAGGTCAAATAACGAGGGCTGCAAAAAAGTTACATATTGCACAACCCCCATTAAGTCAATCATTAAAATCTTTAGAAGAAGATTTAGAAGTAAGCTTATTCGATCGACACGGTCGGAGCATGGAATTAACTGAAGCTGGGAAAGTTTTATACGACAAAGCAAAACAAATTTTCTTCCAAATCGATGAAACGATTACAGAAGTAAAAGAAACTGGAAAAGGAATTCGTGGTACGTTAAGAATAGGTTGTAATAAATCGTGTTTTTCTTATATCCCTAAAAAATTCCATGAATTACAAACATATCATCCGAACGTAAAACTTAGAATAATCGAAGGGGATTCCTATTATTTATCCAAACAATTAATCGAACGTGAATTAGATGTCGTTATTTGTCGATTACCTATTGAAATGGAACATTTTGATGCGATTCATTTACCTGAAGAAGAATATGTTGCAGTCATTCCGAATGAATTATTAGACCAACCCCATTATAGTACAATTACCATTAACAAGTTAGCAACTTTGCCTTTATTGCTTTTACATCGCATTCGAGGGATTGGGCAATATGAAATTATTATTAATAAATTTAAAGAATTAGAAGTCCAACCAAAGATAATTTGCGAATCACCGAACGTAGATATGTTACTAGGATTAGTACATGAGGGACTCGGGGCAACTATTGTACCTGAATCAACTTTATTGGAACATAATACTGAAAACGTTTCTGTATTAAGAATTGAAGATGCAAAAATGACGTCTAGCTCTGTTTTAATTTGGTTAAAAGACCGTTATTTACCGAAGGCAGCAGAAAAATTCATTGATTTATTTATATAAAAACCACACACAACTCTATAAAAGATAAAAAGAGGTTTGAACATGATTGCATTTAGAACGATATTTTGACATTCAGCCTAAGCCCCTTATTACTAGGCTAATTTTTGAATGTTTTTACTCGTTACTATTTTTGCGATAAGATGATGTTCAAACCTCATTCGTTTTTAATGTTCAAGTCACTAACAACAAGAATATTACACAATATCTATTGAAAAATTAATCCTTTTTAGATGCTCCAAACCAATTCATTGAAGCAGGAGCTTTATTCAGAAAAACATGTTTTGGCTCACGATATTCAGCTAAACCTAGTTTTCCTAATTCACGTCCAAATCCTGATTGTTTGTAGCCACCCCAAGGCGCTTCAGGAAAGTAAATATTAAAATCATTGATCCAAACTGTTCCCATTCTAAGTGCTCGTACTACGCGGTTAGCCTTATCCATATCTTCCGTCCACACTCCTCCAGCTAATCCATAACGGGAATCATTTGCCAATTTTATTGCTTCTTCTTCTGTTGTAAATGTTTCAATCGTAATAACTGGACCAAAACCTTCTTCTTGTACAACATACATTTCAGTTGTGCAATTAGTAAATACGGTAGGTAAATAGAAAAAACCTTCACTTAATGCCGCTTCTTCTGGTTGTGCACCTCCTACTAATAATGTAGCCCCCTCATCTCTACCTCTTTCAACATAATCGACTACCTTTTTTAAATGTGTTGCAGAAATGAGTGGGCCCATTTCAGTCATGTCATCTAAGCCATTCCCGAGACGAATGTTTTTCACACGTTCTACCAATTTTTCTACAAAAACATCGTGTAAACTTTCTTCGATAATAATTCTTGTTCCTGCTGAACAAACTTGTCCAGCATGAAAAAAGACCCCATTTAACGCAACATCTACTGCCTCTTCCAATTTTGCATCTGCAAAAATAATATTAGGGTTTTTTCCACCTAATTCTAATGCAACTTTTTTCACATTACTCGTTGCTGCTTGCATTACCTTTTTCCCTGTTTCAAGTCCACCCGTAAAGGAAATGAGGTCTACGTCTTCGCTTTCAGACAAAACAGTGCCGACTGTATGTCCTGGTCCTAATACTAAATTCGCTACCCCTTTTGGTACACCAGCCTCTTCCATTAATTCGAATACTTTAATCGTCGTAAGTGGTGTTATTTCACTAGGCTTCATTACTAATGTATTTCCAGCAACTAAAGCTGGGGCTAATTTCCATGATGCCTGTAATAACGGGTAGTTCCAAGGTGTAATTTGGCCACATACACCTACAGGTTCATATATAACCGTACTATCTACATTTTCCATTGGGACTTCCACTCGTTCTACTTCATCTTTAGCGATATTTGCATAATAACGAAAGACATCTGCAATTCCATCCATATCCCAACGACTTTCTTCTAATGTTTTTCCCGTATCTAACGTCTCCAGCATAGCTAATTCTTCTTTATCACGTTCGATTAGATTAGCAATTTCATGTACAATTTGTGCACGTTCTTCTGTCGAAATTGTCGGCCAAGTTGTCGTATCAAATGCTTTCCTTGCGGCACTAATTGCAAGATGTGCATCTTCTTCATTACTTTCTGTTACTTTCGCGATAATTGTTTGATTAAAAGGATTAATAATTTCACGCGTTGCTCCTGATTGAGAAAAGCTCCATTCTCCATCTATGTATTGCTGCTTAATGTCCAAATGACTCCCCACTTTCATTAAGTTTGTTAAGAAAAAATTTAATTTATTGAACAAATTTAACTTAACATATGTAAATATATTTGTCAAAGCTATATTATAATTAGTTGTTTGACATATAAATTAAATAATGTATCATTAAGAATGTTAAGAAAAAATTTAATCTTATAAATGGACTTTTAAAGAGGTGTTTGAATGACTCTATCAAATAACGATCAAGCTCTACACAACATTGAAGAGGCGGAAGGCGAAATCATTAACGCCATTGCGGAAACAATGGATGTTTATGGAGTGACACCTTCTATTGGTAGACTTTATGCAACGATGTATTTTCGTGACCAAATGACCTTAGATGAAATGCGAGATGAATTAGGTTTAAGTAAACCTAGTATGAGTACGGGTGTCCGTAAATTACAAGATATTGATATGGTTAAAAAGGTATATCAACGCGGATCAAGAAAACACGTGTATCAAGCTGAAAAAGACTTTTTCAATACATTTATCGGTTTCTTCTGTCAAATGTGGGAACGAGAAATAAATACGAACACAGTAGCAATTCAACGTTCCAAAGACTTGCTACAAAAAGTAATCGATGATGAAGCTGTTTCATCTATTATAAAAAAAGATGCAACTGAAAAGTTACACCAAATAGAAGGTTCCATGCAATATTACGAGTGGTTAAATAATTTAGTTAAAAGTATTCGTAATGAGGAAATATACAATTTCATACCTAAACATCCACCGCAAAAATAATACAATTTTTTGGAGGATATAATGGGAACTAAATTTAGAAGTTTTTTAAATGTATTTCTTTTAAGTATTGTAGTGGCTGGAGTATTAGTCGCATGTAGTAATAACGATGAAAACAAAGAAAATACGAGTAGTAATGATGAAAAGCAGGCCATTGAAATGGGGCAAATTAATTGGGCTGAAAATATCGCTGTAACAAATATGTGGAAAGTTATTTTGGAAGAGGAAGGATATGATGTGAACTTAAATGTTCTTGATATCGGAACTCAAATGGCAGCATTAGAAAATGATGAATTAGATATTAGTCCAGAAATTTGGCTACCTGTGCAAGATGCTAGTTATTTAGAACAATATAAAGATAAAGTGAATTTTTCTGAAGCAACATGGTATGACAATGCAAAGGTAGGTCTTGTTGTTCCATCTTATATGGAAGATATTAATAGTATTGAAGATTTACATGATCATGTAGACTTATTTGAAGGTGTGATTACTGGTTTTGATCCTGGGGCTGGAACAATGGAAGTGACGGAAGATTTAATTGAAGAATACGATTTACCATTCGAACTATTACCTAGTTCAGAACCAGCAATGTTAACCGAAATTTCGGAAGCAATGAAAGAAGAAAAACCAATCGTTGCTCCTTTATGGAGTCCACATCGTATTTTTTCAGAACTTGATCTAAAATACTTAGACGACCCTAAAGAAGTGTATGGTGGCGTCGAAAAAATTCACCATGCAACACGACTTGATTTTGCTGATGACCATCCTGAACTCGCAACATGGTTCGATAATTGGAACATGGATGACGACCAAATCGGTTCTTTAATGGTGGAAGTTTCTGAGGCGGAAGATCCGTTGGATGGTGCACGCAAATGGGTGGAAGAAAATGAAAATGTTATTAATGAATGGTTAGAGAAATAGTAGAAAGAGTTTGGAACAAAGGTTAGTAAATCTTTTGTTTCAAACTCTTTTTTTCTAAACATGTTTCACATATCCATGATAAAATAATAGTACCATCATTTGTTAAAGGAGAGAAAATAAAAGTGAATATTACTTTAAATAACGGCATCGTCATGCCCCAGGTCGGTTTAGGTGTTTACTTAGTTGAACCAGAAGTAGCCAAAAACACTGTGTTACATGCTTTAAAAACAGGCTATCGCTCCATCGATACAGCGCAATTTTACAACAACGAAAAAGAAGTTGGAGAAGCAATAAAAGAAAGCGGCATCCCTCGTGAAGAAATTTTCGTAACGACAAAGGTGTGGAACTCGCATCACGGATATGAAGAAACATTAGAAGCATTTGAGGAAAGTTTACAAAAATTACAACTCGATTATATTGATCTCTATCTAATTCATTGGCCAATGCCAATGAAAAATAAATATATCGATACGTATAAAGCTTTAGAAACGTTATATAAAACTGGAAAAGTAAAAGCAATCGGATTGAGTAATTTCCATATTGACCATATCGAAAACATCCTTTCCCATTGCACAATAAAACCTGTTGTGAATCAAGTTGAATGTCATCCATACTTCCAACAAAATGAATTAAAAGACTTTTGTGAAAAACACGATATTTATTTAGAAGCATGGAGCCCATTATCAAGGGGAGCTGTATTACAAGATGAAACGATTGTGAAACTTGCCCAAAAATATAGTAAATCACCAGCACAGATCATTTTGCGATGGCATATACAAAGAGATACGATTATAATTCCAAAATCGATTACACCAAATCGCATAGAGGAAAACTTCCAATTATTTGATTTTAATTTAGAAGACGAGGATATGAAATTAATCAACTCCATCGACAAAAATGAACGTCGTGGTCGAGAACCGAATACAATGGATATGATTTAACCTTCATTCTATAGCATGTATCAAAATTAAAACTTGTATGATGTATGTATTTACAAAATAGAAATTTTAGTTTGCGATAAATGTTTCAATATTACATCTTATTTTGTACCGAAGATTATACTGTGAAAGCCTTCATTTGGAGGCTTCCACAGTTTTTTATTTTACCCTTGATAAAATAGTCCATTTCATCAGTTATACTGTATGTACGAGTATTACTATCATAGGACCTAAACGTTGTATGTTGTATATAATATAAATCCCCTAGTAATAATCTTAAATATTTTCATACCCTTTCGTTAAATGATGTCACAATTTATACAAAAACTTTCGAACTAATTGTGAAAAGTTTCACAAAAGGCTACTATTTTTATATAAATGGCTTATACTAATAACTGTAAACAAAATACATTTAAGGAAGTGTAGATGGAAAATGAAAGGTACAGCTTTATTGATGAATGAGGACATGACGTTGACAGTTTTAGAAAATGTGGATGTTTCGGTGTATAAAGAGTTGAAAAACGAGAAAAAATATGACCAACCTCATTGCACAATCAATAATAAAGAGGTTGAATTTGAACCTATTCATTCTGTCGTTTGGTGTAAAGAAGATATTGATTTAGATTACGGATACTAAGTATATAAAAATCAAAATGCGTTTCGGTGCAGCTCGTACACCGAAACGCATTTTCATTATTCAAATGGGTTGATTACATAACTCCATTTATTTGTATTCATTATTTCTTCTGCCTGTACTTGTTCACCATTCCCTAAATAAATAGTTCTTCCTCGAATGGCGACGACCATTGCCTGGATCAATTCCACTTCATCGTTTTTCTGATATACATCACCAATTTTTGGAGTAGTAAAGTTAGGGTGTACCGTATTGACGATATCTAATTCTTCCTCCAAAGTTTGATCACCAGGGTCTTCTTTATCAATCCTTGTTGCATTATCTAACAAACCTGGTTCCATCACCCAATATTCATCATGTTTAATTCCATTCGATTTATTACTAATTACCCCTCTATCTTCAATCGATGAAACCATTTCAATCGCATGTAAATGATGATGATCCAATGAATCCGGTTTGGGATTAATAACTAAAATATAATCGCCAACTTCTGCTTTCGTTTCCTTATTTAATGTATACCGTTTTCCATTGACGATAAAACTGTCTAAATTTTTCGGACGGTAATAAGTGATCTCCTTCGCCGTTGCAAGTACTTGTTCTAAGTCATGTAATCGAATTAAATGAACAGATTGTTTCACAAAAGGATTTACCGAATACACTTTGTGTAGTTCATTATTATAATATACAAATTGCCCTTTACGCACATTAATTAATAACATTATATAACCTCCCGCTTACAACGATTTTCTTTTCTTTTTCACTGGCGTTGTTTCAGATTGCAACCCTTTATATAACGATGCAGACATAAACAACAAGATAAATACAAATGGGAAAGCCGAAACGATGGAAGCTGTTTGTAAAGCATTTAATCCACCAGACCATAATAAAACCGCTGCAGCCGATGATTGAATTAATCCCCAAACAACTTTAATTCCTAATGGTGGATTTAACATTCCATTTGTCGTTTGCATTCCAATAACAAATGTTGCAGAGTCTGCCGACGTAATGAAAAATGTACTAATTAATACGATCGATAATACTGTTGCGATAGTCGCTAATGGCATTTCACCTAATGTTGAGAACAAAGCGATTTCTGTATATTCACCGAACTGCATTGCTTCCCAAATTCCTGCGTTTTTAAAGTTATCAAAGTAAATTCCTGTTCCACCAAAGATAGCAAACCAAAACGCACAAAAGATCGTCGGCACTGCTAATACTCCAACAACAAACTCACGAATCGTTCGTCCACGTGAAATTCTTGCAATAAATGTCCCTACAAATGGAGACCAAGCAATCCACCATGCCCAATAAAATACTGTCCATCCTTGAATCCATGCGTCTCCACTTTCATCAAATGGGGATAAACGGAAACTCATTGAAATAAAGTTTTGTGCATAACTACCAATCGTTGTAGTAAATGTATCCATTAAGAAAGTAGTTGGTCCAACAAATAAAAAGAAAAACAATAATAAAATAGCGATAACGATATTCGTATTACTTAACCACTTAATTCCACGACCTAGCCCTGATAATGCAGATAACATAAATAAAATAGTTACACCGATAATAATAATAAATTGCGTCGAAAAACTGTCTGGGATATTACTATTTAAGTATGTTAATCCCCCATTAATTTGAATTGCTCCTAAACCTAATGATGTCGCTACACCGAACACCGTCGCAAAAACAGCGATCGTATCAATCGTTTTCCCAATCGGACCATTTACACGATCCCCGATTAAAGGAGTAAATGTTGCACTAATCGTACCTGGAGCATCTTTTCTAAATTTAAAGTATGCAAGCGCTAAAGCAATTAACGCATAAATACCCCATGGATGTAATCCCCAGTGGAAAAATGTATATTGTAATGCATTTTTCGCTGCTTCAGGTGTTTCTGGGTCCCCAAATGGCGGGTTATAAAAGTGAGAAACTGGTTCTGCTACTCCCCAAAACACTAATCCAATACCCATACCCGCACTAAATAACATAGCAAACCAACTAAAACGACTATACTCTGGTTCTTCATCATCTTTTCCTAATTTAACATCTCCAAACTTCGAAAATGCTAAATAAATGACGAAAAATAAAATTAATGTAGCCGAAATTAAGTAAAACCACCCAAAATTCGTTTGTAAGAAACTTTGAGCAATACCTGACACACTTTCTAAGTTACCTGGTGCAATTGCTCCCCATAAAATAAAAATAAACGTTAAAATAAATGATGCAGTAAAAACTGGTGTTAATTTTTTCATAATTTCTCCTTTCCACACGTTATATGTACAATATTTTACATAATTCTGTTACCTATTCTGTCACATTTCAAACCTTTTAGGAAAAATGTGTAAAAAACACATACAATTTATCATCCTAACATAATTTAAATTTGCTTTCAAATAGACAGAAAAAAGACTGTATAAGGTTTATCTTCTCCTTATACAGTCTTTTATTACATGCTTTTTTCGTAAATTGAAATATACCCACGTTGTTTTTGCCAACTACAAATTGCTTCTTTTAAAGCTGTTTCATCAAAATCTGGAAAAAACACGTCCGTAAAATAAAGTTCAGCTTCTGCCGCTTGCCAAAGTAAAAAATTACTAATTCGTTGCTCTCCACCAGTACGAATCATTAAATCTGGAGAAGATAACCCATTCGTATATAAATGTTTTTCGATATCCATTTCTGTTGCCTCTTGAGAACCTGATACGTTTTTTTCACGGACAACCGCTTTTATCGCTTGAACAATATCATCTCTACCACCGTAATTAAATGCAAAATTAACGGTCATTCCTTCATTATTTCTTGTTCGTTTCACAGCCCTCTCAATAGCGACACGTGTAGGGAATGGTACTTTTTTCAAATTACCTGATGTACGTATTCGAATATTTCTTTTCATAAATTGTGGTAATTTCTCATGAAAAAATTTTATTGGTAAACTCATCAAATAGTTTACTTCATCTAATGGCCTCGACCAATTTTCGGTAGAGAAGGCGTATAATGTTAATGCTTCTACACGTAACGAAATACATACATCGATTACTTCCTCCATCGCCTTTACACCAGCGAAATGACCTTCACTCCTTGATAACCCTCGTGCTTTTCCCCATCGACCATTCCCATCCATCGTAATGGCGATATGTTTCGGTATTTGTGCATTCATCTTTCTTCCTCCTCTTAACCTCTTTCGTTTATCCAAGCATGATAATATTCTAAAAACTGCTCCCTTAAAAAGTTATATGAAAATAGATGTGTGACATTTTTTTCTTGATCATATTGTTCTGCCAAAAATTTGTCTATTGCGTCATCATCGTTATGATCATATATTTCCATTAAACGAATCCAACCAGGATATGATAACTGTTGTACGTTTACTTCATTTCCATTAATATTTTTTTCATTGTATTCATTTGCAACGAACTGTTCTAGTTGAATAACGTTTAACATCGTATAAAAAATAATGCCGATAATGAAATAAAAGTGTGTCAAAGATATACGACTAGCCCAAATTCGAATCAATGTATACATCAGTAAAAAAGCAATATAAAACAAACCGAGATAAGCTGTAAAACTACGTATCGTCCATGCAGAAGCATACGTGTCCATCGCAACTTGCATTGTTTTATACAAAAACAAACTGTTTACGACAATTAAAGTTGAATAACTTATGTTCAATAACAAATGTGTATTTCTTATTCGACCCAAAGCAATATAAAAGAAAAACAATGTACATGCTGTCCATAAGATTGTCATATAAAACATTGGTACTATTTCTACTGTGACAACTGCATATAAGATAATACCAATGAGGTTCAATAGGAACGATACAATAAACATTGGCTTATAATGCAATGATTTCTTTTTTTGTAAGATGATTAAATATTGCTGTTCATCATTTTTCGGATAACGGAGTACTTGAAACATCCCAAAAACAAACATACTTATAATTATTACCCTAAAAAAAGGCATGAACCAATTTATATATATAATGAAACAAAGCATGATCAATACGATACTACTTATAATGGTGAAGATTTTTTTCTGTCTTAGAAATTTACCGAAGCGAAGGATTAATTGAAAATCGTATTGGCCGACTTCCATTAATTTTTCCCACATCGTTCGAATAAACTTAGTCGTCCCCCAAACAAATGTGTTCGGTCTCGTAACAACGATAATATGAATGAACATTAATATTGGGATAATAATGTTATTCCAAGAATAAAAAATTGTTTCACCGAATAATAAATAGGTCGCACTTAACATCCATATCATGACCATCAATAAAATACCAATCCGCCGATGATGGAATGCAGATAAACGAAATCGGAGAAAGAAAACAATGTAAAAGCATGAAATAAATAAGAGCATGCTTAGACCAATTTCAACTTGGAAAAAAGTTATTTCCGCTAATATTCCAAGTAAAAAACAGGAGACAAGCACAAAATAGTCATTTTTTCGTATCGTTTCTCTCATAATCCTCCACCTAACCTATACATAGAAATTCTATGTATATGAATAAAATAATTGGGAAAAGTATCAAACAGATACTTTTCTCCCCCAATAATAACCAAAAAATGTGACAGGGTATAACATACTAGTTAATGTACAAATCAACATAAACGTCATCAATGTTTTAATTTGTAATAAATGCGATAAAATGATGTACACGAACAACATATTAGGAATTATTGCAATGACAAATGTTCGTTGTAACAATCGTTTTCCACGATGTCCAAATTCTTTTCCCATTTCATAGCCTAATAAAGACCAAAATATGGCATACAATCCAAAGATAAATATCGGTATATTTGCAACCGTATCCCATACATGAATGAGCCATTTCCATCCAAACAGATGTAAACATATTAATAAGACGGTTCCACCAACAAAAATCGCAATGTTTAATAAAACGAATAACCATTGTGTTTTCCGAGGTGTAATTCCTGTTTCTTGTCGCCAAATTTTTGCAACAGCGGTCGGTGATCCTAATTGTTCGACTAGTGTCTCATACACCTCATTGGGTGGAATGTGTTCATGTTGCAACATTTCATAAATATGTGCTTCATAATCCGCAACGATTGCTTGATAATCTTTTTGATCAGATAGTTCTGTTTGCAATTCATTTATATATCGTTGCGCCTCTTCATTCATGACTCTGTCTTCCCGATCATCTTCGACATTACTTTTACATATTGCATCCATTCAGATGTTCGTTCTTGTAAAATCATTTCCCCTGCCTTCGTAATACGATAATATTTTCTAGCAGGACCTTTTTCTTGTTCTTGCCAATACGCTTCAATATATTCTTGCTTTTCTAATTTATGAAGTCCTGGATAGAGAGAACCTTCTTTTATTTGTAAGTGATGTTCACTTCTTTTTTCAATTTCTTTTACTAACTCATATCCATACATATCTCGCTCATGTAATAATTGTAATACGAGCAGTGACGTACTGCCTTTTACTAACTCTCGACTAAACATTCATTTTCACCTACCTAGTTTATTTAGGTACATAGAAATACTATATAGCAATTGGTGGAAAATGTAAAGTGCTTTTTACAGTAATTTTTCCGCTAATAAACGATACACATTTAAACGCTTCGCTTGTGCATGTGGAATACTACAAATCATCGCTTCATCAAATCCATAAATTGCTTGTTCTTTCAATAATGTTTCAGCTACATCTTCTGCTGAACCGACTATATGCATCCCACGATTTCGATTTCTTTCGATATCTATTTTATCAAATTCTGTTAATGGATAATCTTTTGCTTCTTTTGGTGTTAATGTAATTGGTGCTTTTCCTTGTTGTAATAACATCCTAGCAATATCTTGTGGTTTCCCCTCATATTCCGCTTCTTCTCTCGTCTCACAAACAGTTGCCATATAACAAACTAAAGTCTGAGGTTTTTCCATAAAATCAGAAGGAATAAAATGTTCCTTATATAGCTTGATCATCTTTTCTGACAAATCACCATTAAAAAATTGTGCAAATGCATAACCAGCGCCTAACTTTGCTGTTTGAATCGCACTTTGTCCACTAGACCCTAGCATCCAAGCTTCTGGTAAAACAATATGATTTGGCATTGCTACCGTTTTATCATATAGACGATTGTTTGGTATATCACCTTTTATTAATTTTAATGTCGTTGAAAATTTTTCATATAAATGGTAGACGTCTGGTTGATTTCCTTCTGATAATGCATAAATTGAATAATTATCCCCACCTGGTGCACGTCCTACTCCAAAGTCAATTCGGTCTGGATGAAATGCACTTAACGTATTGAATACTTCCGCCATTTTAAGTGGAGAATAATGCATCATCATGACTCCTCCTGTCCCAATTCGAATACGTTTCGTTTTTGCTGCTAAATGTGCTGCCGTTATTTCTGGTGCGGAACTAGCAAATCGTTTCGTTCCATGATGTTCTGCCATCCACATCCTTTCATATCCAAGTTCATCCGCCAAAACAGCTAATTCTTCTGCATATGCTAAAGCATCAGTTGCTGTATTTCCTTTCGTAATAGGTGCTTGATCTAATACACTTAACTTCATTTTCCCTCTTCCTTTCCACCATAAAATCAACTTATCTTATGTTACACTTATTTTATCATCTTCTTTTAAGGAGGGAAAAAATGAAGCATAAACTAATACTTGCCTCTTCTTCTCCTAGACGGCAACAATTATTACATCAAGTACAAATCCCTTTTACCATTCGGACAAACAATGTAGATGAATCCATTGTTACTGAAATAGATCCTATCGAAAAAGTGCAACAACTTGCCATATTAAAAGGAGACAGTATACAAAGTAATGCTGATGAAATTATTTTAGCGGCAGATACTGTCGTTAGTTTTCAAGGTAAAATTTTCGGAAAACCGAAAGATAGAATGGATGCTCGTTCCATGCTACAACAATTAAGTGACAATACACATGAAGTGTACACTGGTGTATATATAAAAGGTGCGAAAGAAAATACCGTATTCGTTGAAAAAACAGAAGTGACATTTTGGGAACTAACAGAAGAGGAAATAGAACATTATATTCAATTGGATGATCCATATGATAAGGCTGGTGCGTATGGCATTCAAAGTGCTGGGGCTATACTCGTTAAACATATTTTTGGTGATTATTATAATGTTGTTGGACTACCGCTTGCAAAGGTCGTTCGTTCTTTAAAACCGTTTCATATTTACCCTTTTTAATGTTTTGTTTCAGCATTTCATAAAAAATCGTGTATAATATATAGGGTTAGTGAACGGTAAAGGAGCGTAATGATTTTGTCTGATTCAATTTTATCCATTATTCCACCATTAATAGCTATTGTCATGGTGTTATTAACGAAACGAGTATTGTTATCTTTAGGTGTCGGTATTTTGTTTGCAGCATTTTTTGTTGCTAATTATCATATCGGAGAAACATTCACCTTAATTATTCAAGCTTTTGTTCGGGTATTCGTTGAAGATGGTGCTTTAAATACGTGGAACGTCTATATTATTTTATTCTTATTTTTACTTGGAATGATTACTAGTTTTGTCAGTATGATGGGTGGTACGAAAGCGTTCGGAGATTGGATGATCCTCCGTGTAAAAACACGTGTTGGTGCCCAATTAATGACGATCGTATTAGGTTTTGCCCTATTTATCGATGATTACTTCAACAGTTTAACAGTCGGACAGGTTGCACGTCCAATTACAGATAAACATCGAATTTCCCGTGCAAAACTTGCATATATCGTCGACTCTACTGCTGCTCCGATTTGTGTTATTGCACCTTTATCTAGTTGGGGTGCATATATTTTAGGTTTAATCGGAACAGTCTTCATGACACATAATATTGTTGATTACTCTGCATTAAGTGCATTTATTACGATGATTCCTATGAATTTCTATGTTTGGTCAGCAATTGGGCTTGTCTTTATTTTGGCAATTCGTCAAGCAGATTTTGGAGCGATGAAAAAGCATGAACTTCATGCTTTGCAAACAGGAAATGTAACATTCCAACAACAAAAAACAGAAGCACAACAAGAAGAAAAATCGAGTGCTATTGGAAAAATATCTGATTTACTCGTTCCGATTATTATGTTGTTCATCGGAACAATCGGTTTTATTTTCGCTACAGGTTATATGGCGTTAACTCCTGGCGAAAGAAGTGTTATTAACATTTTAGGGGAAGCAGATGTTTCCTTATCTTTATTCCTTGGTGGCTTACTTGCTGTGCTTATTACTTTTTTCATGAGTATTAGACATGTTAAGGCAAATCAATTAGAGAAAAAGGATTTCTCCAACGGTATTTATAACGGAATAAAGGCCATGTTATCGGCAGTTATTATTTTAATTTTCGCTTGGACAATTACTGATTTAATTGATCAACTAGGAACAGGAACATATTTAGCTAATATTGTAAAACAATCAAATATCCCTTTTGCAATCTTGCCAGTAATTATTTTTATTATGGCTGGAATTATCGCTTTTTCGACTGGAACATCGTGGGGGGCATTTGCTTTATTATTACCTATTGCCGGTCAAATTGCAGCCTCTACAAACATCGACCTTATTTTACCGATGTTAGCTGCCGTTTTAGCTGGAGCAGTGTTCGGAGACCATTGTTCACCAATTTCTGATACGACGATTCTATCTTCGACTGGATCAAGTTGTAACCATATAGATCATGTTATGACACAATTACCTTATGCGATCGTTGCAGCAGTTATTGCTGGACTTGGTTATGTTGTGTTAGGCTTTACAGAAAATGTCTATTTCGGATTAATTACAGTCATTATTGGATTAGCCATTGTTTACTTCTTATTAGGAAAGACAAAATTAACCATCGATAATAATTGATTATGGCTATTTTGTTCATAAATATTTGTCATCTTTATGAATATTGTTCATTTTAAGAATTATTCGTTGTATTATTTTTGTTTCTAGAATATCATAAAGTTAGGAAAGAGAGGGATATAATGAAAAGCGAGGCGAATAATTTAAAACAACGTAATTATACCCCACTAATTTGGGGCCTTTCTGTTGTCGCTGTCATTATTATTTTAGGTACAAATTATATTCCGCGTAGTACGACAGATACTATTTTCGGAATGAAACTAACGGTTCTTCCATTAATTAATGCGATTTTAAATGGTTTTGCATTCTTAATGTTAATCGGTGCACTCGTATCGATTATAAAAGGAAATGTCAAAGCACACCGTAATTTTATTTTGGCAGCTTTTAGTGCAACATTTATTTTCTTAATTACGTACTTAACATACCATGCTTTAGCAGGCTCTACGAGTTATGGGGAAGATGGATTTTTAAAATATGTTTATTATTTTGTATTAATTTCACATATTTTCTTATCAACAATCCTTTTACCATTATCATTATTTACTCTTACAAAAGGATTAAATATGCAAGTAGAGAAGCATAAAAAAATCGCTCGATGGACGATGCCGATTTGGTTATACGTTAGTTTAACGGGTGTCATAGTATACGTATTAATTTCACCATTTTATTAACATAAAAGACTTAGACGATACTTTTTGTACTCGTTCTAAGTCTTTTTTATATATACTAGTATATAAGCTTGTTTGTCGTATATTTGTCACATATGTATGTGAAATTTCAACACATATAGGAGGGTAAACATGGATTTCCCAATATACACGATACTTCTATTCGCTGGATTGTTATATGGAATTATTACTTTTATTGTAGAACTTCGTCACTATAAAAATACATTAAATTTGAAACAATTAACTTTATCGATTGTCATTATGATCATTAGTATCATTGGATTATATGTTTCATATTAACATCGTATCATATCCTATGAATCTTTCACGATTAGTCCGAGCATGCTTGCAAATTGAATCGCTTGTAATGGTGATACTTTTAATCCTTTTAATTGATCTATTGTCACAAATAACGTATCAAATTGTGAAGTACTAACATCGATTCCTTTTAACGGTGTTTCCTCAAAATTAGCTTCGTTTAAATTACATGAATCGAATTGAATCGTTTTAAATATCGAACGATAAAAATCTACCTGCTGTAATGATGCATGCTCAAATAACACTTTTTCTAATTTTGCTTTTCCAAACAATGCCATATTTACTAAAGAATGTTGGAATTTTGTATGTCCGATATATGCATGTTCCAAGTTACAGCCAACAAGTTTACAATTGTCGAATAAGACACGATTCATAGATGCATACTCCATATTGGCATTCGAGAAATCACATTTTTCAAAACGAACATCTGTTAAACTAATCCTTGAAAAATCTGTCCCTATAAAACGACAGTTTTTAAATACTGTTCTTTGAATATGAATTCCTTTGAATTGTTCATTGATGCAATTTTCTTGTTCAATTATTGCCTCCTCTATAAAATCTTCTTCTATATCATGCATAGATTGTTTCGTTAAATCTTCTCCAATTATTGGATCTTTTATTTTCAAAAAAACACTTCCTTTTGTATTCTTCTCAATGAATCTATCATCAATTATGAGTAGTATATCATTCTTTTATGTGATGGTTCATATGTTTCGTGCTAAAATAGACTTTATCATGGAAAAGGAAGTTGGTGAACTACGCTAAATGATGCAAAAATTATTTTCGTCCATTAAAAAGCAATGTATAAAAACGTATGAATACGACACAAATGCGACAAAGTCTTTTGTTTTAGTTGCATGGGTCATGACAACGATATTCGCCTTAATCGCTATTTCTGGACGACCATCAGGGGCGACCTTCATCCATCTTTCTTTAGATTATGTCGTTGCCTTTATATTAAATCTATTTTTATTTGTCATTGTGACATTTTTACTGGCATTTATTTTATCCCTTTTACGTATCCCTATTGCACGTATTGCTTTATCTAGTATTTTATATGTCGGGATAGGCTTTGGCGTATTATTATATGTTGTTGATGCAGGTACGATTTTTTCGATTATAATCGGTGTCTTTTCTTCTATTCTTGCTACCGTTTTAAGTTTTTTCGTACATAAAATACGGGCATATAAATACGGTAAAAAAATAATATTATGTAGTGCAATCGGTTTGACGATTATCAGTATCGCGTTGTTCATGTCTAACCAGTCAAATGTAGACGACCCATTGACTGGACCTTATGACGTACAATTTTTTACATATGGAAGTGGAAAAGATCCTTATCGAAAGGATTTTGGTAATGAAGTAACAGAACATACAGAAACAGTAGATGCATCGAGTTTTATAACAAATTGGAGTGCCAAGCGAACAAAATTTTGGGATTTTGACCAACATGAATTTCCAATAAACGGGCGAGTATTTATGCCTGAAGGAGACGGTCCCTTCCCTGTTATTTTAACGGTGCACGGGAACCATTCTATGGAAAAATTCTCTACAGGTGGCTATGATTATTTAGGCGAAATTATTGCCTCCCATGGCTTTATTTTCATTTCTGTTGATGAAGATTTCATTAATTATTCAAATATTACAGGTCAACCAAATGATAACTACCTACTAAGAACGTGGATATTGCTACAACATATCGTGCAATTAAAGGAGATGAATCAAAAAGAAGATAGCTTATTTTATCAAAAAGTTAATTTACAAGAAATTGCATTGTCTGGTCATTCACGTGGTGGGCAAGCAGCTGCAATGGGAGCAGATTATGAACGGTTCATAGAAGATCCAGCATTACTTAGTGCACTACGAGACGTTGAAATTAAAGCTGTTGCTGCTATCTCCCCTACTGATAAATCCATTGAACATACCAAGCCAAAACTAGAAAATGTTTCTTATTTTATCATGCACGGTGCACAAGATGCTGATGTATACAATTTTAGAGGAGATCATCAATTTTATCGCACGGCATTGACAGATGCGAATCAAATAAAAGCAACATTATATATTGAACATGCTAACCATGTCCAATTTAATAATGATTGGGGACGTTATGATTTAGCGATGCCGAAAGGATTGTTTCTAAATCAAATGAACTTATTATCGAAAAAAGAACAACAGCAAATTGCGGCCACCTATTTGACTGCCTTTTATAAAGATGTATTTCAACAAAGTACTGAATTAGCAACATTAATCGAAAATGAACAAGTTCGAAAGGAACTTTTACCAGACACAACGATGGCACACAAATATGAAACTGGGCAATATCAATCACTGCTGACGTATAATAAACATCAAGAAATATTAGGCCAATTTTCTAACGCAACCAAAAAAGAAGTAATTCGTCCTAAAAATCGTTCTGGTGGAATTCATCCACAAGATGCATTACATATTACTTGGGAAGAAGAAGCTACATATTCGATTCCCATTTCTCTTAAAAGGAAAAATATTGATCGCAATTCGCT
This sequence comes from Pseudogracilibacillus sp. SO10305, assembly GCF_037072005.1. Classification (NCBI taxonomy): domain Bacteria; kingdom Bacillati; phylum Bacillota; class Bacilli; order Caryophanales; family Bacillaceae; genus Pseudogracilibacillus; species Pseudogracilibacillus sp. SO10305. The sequence goes on from NZ_JAXHDE010000016.1 coordinate 77,680, forward strand.
CATCCTTACGGTAGCAAATTATAAACCTAAGGCGAAAATTGATATGGAAGTTGTTCTGTCAAATGAAAATAATACTCTAGTTCAAGAAACACATACATTATCTCCCGTCATTGAGATTGATCAAACGCCTTTCGGTTTACTTGATACGTATTATCGGGATGGCAAATATGACACCAACTGGGAGCCGATTTTCGAGACCATTCATGTTCCATTAACAGACATTTCTGCTGAGACATTAAAAGATACAACATTAACTTTACAATTTTCAGGCACGAATGGGGAAATTTTACTTGAAGAAATTGGTATAGAATAATGTTTCATTCTTAAAGGAGAAAAACTAATGATGATTAAGATGTAGCACGTCTGTTTATAACTTATCGCCGTTATAAAGAAACTTTTTTAGAAATCATTCTTCCCCTTTATTAATTGT
>NZ_JAXHDE010000017.1:0-72884 GCF_037072005.1 Pseudogracilibacillus sp. SO10305
TATCAATCATTTATTGTACACAGCTATATATCCTCTATATTGCACAATCATTTTCAAATACTTGAGATAATTTGCTATACACTTTATCTCACTTTATAAATTTTCCGCTTTTTTCTCTCTATATTTTCGAGGTGTCATATGGAATCCTTCTTTAAATTTCTCGATAAAATAACTCACACTAGTAAATCCGCTATCAAGTGCAACTTCTGTTATCGTACTACTAGTTCCAATTAATAAATCTATGCTACGCTCCAGTCGATAGTCAAGAATGTATTTGAATGGGGTTCGGCCTACATGTCGTTTAAAAATCCGAATCGTTTCAGCTCGGCTTAAGTGAGTTAGTTCAGCTAATGTTTCTAATTTTATCTGTTCTTGAAAATGGGTATGAATGTATTCTAAAATAATTTTCACACGGTGATCGTAAATCGGATGGCTATGATTAGAGTGAAGTGTTACCTCTGGAAGAAGTTCGTGTAAACAAAATAAATATTGCATCGTCATAATGAGCTCATAACCATTTTCATGTTTATTATATGTATCATAGCTTGAGTCTATCGCTTGAATGATACGGAGATGTCTCTCGTTAGAACGATTTAGTATTACAAATGGCGTGTTCGTTTCTTGGATGAAGGGAAGGATATATTTATGATGGATATGTTTATCAAATAATGAAATCCCTATATTCCAGCAAATATATGTAGCGTTTTCTGTTTTTGCATGCATTTCATGGACAATTCCAGAATTGATAAAGAAGCCAGAGCCTTCCGGAATGATTATTTTTTCCCCGAGAATCCGGAGTTCTATTGTGCCACGTTTTACAATCGTAAATTGTAATTCCTCATGCCAATGTAATGGAATATATCCTAAAATTGTCTTTGATATATTCATATATTCTATTATTTGTAACCATGCTGGTTCCCGATAAGGAATAATTTCTTCGTTTAAGGAGTTTAAAGTAATATCTCTCGTTTGCAATTATATCACCTCAATATTTATATATTTTTGCATCATTTTTCGATATAATTATGGCTTTTTTTAGATTATAGTATTCATATCTTAATATTATAGGTGATATAGAATGAAGAATACAAACAAACGTATGACAGGAATTGTTTTTGTGCTTTTAGGGGCAAGTTTCTGGGGAATAGGTGGTACCGCTTCGGATTATTTATTTGCGAACGCAGGTATTAATGTGAATTGGTTTGTGTCCGCCAGACTTGTCATTAGTGGCTTGTTATTACTAGGAATTCAAATGGTCCTTGCAGGCAAACGTGCAGTTTTTACCATTTGGAAAGATTCAACTAGTAGGTTGCCGCTTATTATCTTTAGTTTGTTCGGAATGTTGCTCGTACAATATTCATTTATGGCTTCGATTGATGCCGGGAACGCTGCAATCGCTACATTACTACAATATTTAGCTCCCATTTATATTTTATTATGGTTAATTTTTAAAGGGTATCAAAAATTACAGCTCTCGGATGTAACAGTAATTTTCATTACAATGATAGGTACTTTACTTTTATTAACAAACGGTTCATTTAAGGGATTTTCGGTATCAAGTGTTGCACTTATTTGGGGGATTATATCTGGAATATCGTTAGCATTTTACACATTATATGCTCCTAAATTACTGGATCATTATTCTTCCGTTACTGTTGTTGGGTGGGCGATGCTAATTTCAGGTTTATGTATGAATATGATACATCCAGTTTGGAAAGTTGAGGTTCAAGATTGGTCGCTTATAACGATGTTAGTCTTAGTTTTTACGATTCTTTTTGGTACGACAATTGCTTTTTGGATGTTTATTAAGAGTTTGGAATACTTAGAAGCGAAGGAGACAACCTTATTAGGAACAGTTGAACCGTTAACTGCTGTAGTAAGTAGTGTAATTTGGCTGAATTTACCATTTGGTTTGTTGCAAGTCGTTGGGATGATACTAATTTTATTAATGGTCGTTTATTTGTCATTAGCGAGGAAATAATGATTGTTTCGTTAAAATGAAGATATATTATGAAAAAGGAATATGCCGAATCTAATAAGCAATAAAGTTCTATTTTCCTGGGAAGCTAGTAATTCTGATGTATTGTCGGCCTTATATTGTATTAATTTTTTGAGAAATATTGCATCTAACTTAAAAAGAGGGGACTGGGATAATAAAACATGTAAGGTTCGAACACGAATACTGACTTGACGAGCTAAAATTTGTATTCGTGTTTTACTGTTTCTTATTCCCAACCCCTATTATAATTCGTTAAATATGTAGTTGACATTCCATCGGTATGGCATTAATAAACTGTCCAATCCTAATCCTTACGATACCAAGTGAAAAGATGAATAATCTATCAAAAGGAACCCTATAAAGCGATCCACATATTTTACCCGACTTGCACTGGTTTACGTGTAATTTTCACTTCGTAATAGGAAATTTTATTTTCTAAAATATAGTCAGGCTTGCCACCTTTATGTTGGTGTGCTTCTTTAAAAGCATCGCTAGCTGTCCAATTTTTAAATGCTTCATCTGATTCCCAGCGAGTGCTAATTGTTACTTCGTCATAATCGTCTAATTTTTCCGTATTAAGTACTTCTAAGCCTAAAAATCCTTCCATCGACTCGATTTTTCCTTCTTTATCGAAACGATTAATTAATTTATATCCTTCTCCTTTTTTAATTTTTGCTGTATTTGTAACAATGATCATGTTTTACTCCCCCTATATCATTATAATTGAAAATGATTATCAATTAACTACATCATGATGCGAATGAGAATCATTGTCAACTGTAATTGTAATAATTTTGCCACAATTATCGAAAGAACTTAAACATGCATTTTAAATACTTCATTTAATTTTTAAAAACAGGTATAATAGAAATAGTGAAATGGATACGTAAGGAGGAATAGATAATGTCGAACCCACAGTTACGTTTAATATATGATGAAATTGGCGCAGAAAAAATTAAGGAAATAGTCAATGCATTTTATCCAAAAGTATATGCAGATCCAGATCTGATTCCAATATTTGATGAAGTAGAAATGCCCGAAATAATGCGAAAACAGCAATTGTTTTTAACACAATTTACAGGGGGGCCAGCACTATTTAGTATGGAATTTGGTGCTCCACGTATGCGTTTCCGTCATTTGCCACATGAAATTACACCGACGAGGGCAAGGGCGTGGCTTCGTTGTATGAAAGAGGCGTTTATAGAAGTTGGTATTTGGGATGAACCTGTAGGACAAGAATTTTATCAGCGATTAATGCAAGTTGCCGCTGTCATGGTAAATACGGAAGAAGCTTAAATAAAAACGATTTTCCGAGGTAGGATGATTCAACCTTAGAAAATCGTTTTAATTTATTTATTCGTCCACTGGCATATCCATCCAGTCTTTTCCATCGATTGTCCTAGTGACGAGCATGCTTGCGACTGTATCTCCTGTAGCATTTACCATCGTTGCAGGTGGATCGACGACAACACCGATTGCCGAAATAATTGGCATTGCTTGGATTGGTAGACCATATAATGTAATAATCATTAATTCACCTAAAAAACCGCCACCAGGAATTCCGCTCATGACAATTCCAGATAATAAACAAATTCCGATAGCAATTAAAAATGTACTAATCCCTGAAAAGTCCATATTAAAAACACTAAAAACGAATGCAATCTTTAACATTGCGGATAAACAAGAACCGTCCATATGAATAGTTGCGCCTAAAGGAATAACGGTTTCACGCACATCTTTAGGGACACCGATTTTTTTCGCTGCTTGTAAGTTAACGGGAATTGCTGCAACACTACTTCCAGTTCCGAGTGATGTCACGGCAGGACTAAGAATGTTTTTCCAAAAGGCTGCTACACCTCTTTTTCCACCGGCTAAAAATGCATATAACGTAAATCCGATGAAGAAATAAAGTATGGCAACAGGATAATAAATTATAATAGCTTTTGCATAATCTCCTAATAAAGTCGTTCCAAATTCACCGACTAATGCGGCAAAATAGGCACCTAATCCAATTGGAGCATAATACATAATAATTTGTACGAGTTTCATAAATACTTCTGAACCACTTGTTAAAAATGTTGCAAAAGGTTTCCCTTGTTGTCCAGCAAGACCAGTTGCCAAACCAACTAATACAGCAAAAATAATTAATACTAACATATTGGATCTGGAAAATAAATCTACAAAGTCTGGTACAGTAAATGTTTGTACGAGTTGGTCAGCTAACGATATTTCTTCGATTTCCTCAGGTGTTTCGGTTGGGAAATTCGAACTCGAAATAGGCGAGAAGATAACAGTGAAAAATAACATGAAAATGGATGCAATAATACCAGTAATAAAGAAAATCGTTATCATACTTCCCATAATTTTTCCGAGTCTTCGCATGCTGTCCATTCCGGCAATAGAAGAAGAAATGGAGAAAAAGACTAGTGGTACAACGACCATAAATAATAAGTTAATGAATATGTCTCCTAAAGGCTTAATGACATTTGCTTTTTCGCCAAAAACTAGTCCGATGATAGAGCCGATAATAATAGAAATAAGTAAAATGATTGGAAAACGATATGCTTTTAATTTGCTTATCATTTCATATCCCTCCTCATATAGTGGTTGTTCCTTGAAATGCAGTGAAAACTTTTCCAGTTAATGTAATGTTAGAGATCATCGTATCTTTCACTTGGAAATGTATATGTACGATTCCACCTTTCATTTCTACTGTTGTCGGTCCTTTTTTATGTTGGAAAAGTTGAGCGATAATTGCACTAGCCGTTGCGCCCGTGCCACAAGCAAGTGTTTCTTCTTCCACGCCGCGTTCATATGTACGGATGTACATATGATTGTCCGTTAGTTTTACGACATTGACATTTGTTCCATTTGGAAAATAGTTTGTCATGTAGCGGATTTTTTCACCGAATAAGTGGAAATCTTCCTCTGTTGCATCATACATTGCATCATCGAATAGTACAACATGTGGTACACCAACAGTGATACTATACAACGTTCGATTCATTAAGTTGTAGGGAGAAACAGTTTGTAAGGAAACGTTCGGAAATGCAATACTAATTTCGTCATTCGATTCAATCGTACCTTCATATATTTCACCCATTGTTTCAAAGATAGCTTTTTCTTTACAGGCGCCAATATGATAAGCGAATTTCATCGTACATCTTGCGCCATTGCCACACATTTCAACTTCGGATCCATCACGATTAAAGTATCGCATCGAAAAATGTGCTTGATCACTTTTTTCTAATAAAATTAATCCATTTGCACCGATATGTAATTTGCGTGTACAAAGTGTACGCACGATAGCAGGAAGTTTATCTTCTTGTAGAAAAGGCTGACGATGATCAATCATAATAAAGTCATTTCCAGCGCCATGCATTTTTGTAAATGGAATGTTCATCTTTTGGTAGCTCCTTTCATTATTAATTGTACAGCGTTTAAAAAAATCAGACAATACGATAATAGTCCGACTTTCATAGTTTTTACTTTATTAATTTCTGAAAATTCGTTACTATTATTCATGTTTCATATTTTAAAGGGGGAAAGAAAATGAAAGTTTTAGAAAGAATAAGTACAGTAGCAGGAAATACGTTTGCTATTTGGATTATTATATTTGCGACACTTGCATTTTTTATGCCAAATGGATTTAGTTGGATCGCACCACATATTTCCTTATTACTCGGAATCATTATGTTCGGAATGGGTTTAACATTAACGACAGATGATTTTAAACGTGTAGTGAAAGCGCCGAAAAGTGTTCTAATTGGAGTGGTAGCACAATATACGATTATGCCTGCAATCGCTTTTGGTCTGGCAACCGTGTTTAAATTACCACCTGAGATCGCAGTCGGTGTTATTTTAGTCGGTTGTTGTCCAGGTGGAACTGCTTCGAATGTTATGACATATTTAGCAAAGGGAAATACGGCATTATCTATTACGATTACTGCTATATCCACACTTTTAGCGCCAATTTTAACACCGTCTTTAACATTATTACTTGCAAGTAAATGGTTACCGGTTTCTATGAGTGCTATGTTTATGTCCATTGTTCAAGTGATCTTAATTCCGATTGCTTTAGGATTTATTCTTCGATTACTGTTCGCTAAACAAGTGGATAAAGTGACATCTGTTTTACCACTCGTATCTGTTATAGGTATTGTAGCAGTAGCGGCTGCGGTTGTTTCCGTAAATACAGAAAATATTGCAACGACAGGGTTACTCATTTTTACCATTGTTATTTTACATAATGTATTAGGGCTACTTATCGGATTTACGATTGCGAAAGTATTAAAATTAACGTATGAAGATCAAAAGGCAATTTCAATTGAAGTTGGAATGCAAAACTCTGGTCTCGGTTCTACTTTAGCCATTGCACATTTTGAGCCGATTGCTGCAGTGCCGAGTGCTATTTTTAGTGTATGGCATAATATATCAGGACCACTTCTAGCAACTTGGTGGGGCAAAGGAAAAAAGTAATTTCGTCATATGTTTTTATAAAAATTTATGACAAGACATATGGAAACATATATAATAAAGAAAACTTGGTTTATTTATATGAGCCCAATCGTAAGGAGTGGATGTAACATGATTGATGAAACAAAACAGTCATTAACGATAGAGGAAAGAACAAATTTAGTGCAAGTGTTAGAGGAACGTTTTGAGAATCATTCATATAGACATGAAACGGTCACGTGGGAGGATGTCGAACAAAAACTGACAGATGACATATTGCTTTCTTTATATTGGATGGAGGAAACTGGTGGGGAACCAGATGTTATTTTATTCGAAGAAGGGCTCGGCTATGTCGATTGTGTGAAAGAAACACCAGAAGGACGACGTAGTGTTTGTTATGATGATGAAGCATTACAAAAAAGAAAGAAGTATAAACCTGATAATAGTGCACAAAATATGGCATCTCAAATGGGAATTGGGCTTGTGACAGAAACGGAATATGAACAATTACAACGTGTAGAAAAGGTAGATTTAAAAACATCTAGCTGGATACAAACAGATGAAAAAACGCGTTCTTTAGGTGGAGCGATTTTTGGGGATCGACGTTATGATCGTGTCTTTATTTATCATAATGGTGCAGATAGTTATTATAAGGTCCGTGGATTTAGAGGGGTCATTTATTTATAGTTATTTATACTCTTTTTGACGATTTGTTTTTCAGACTTTTCTCTCATTTTTTGGAAAAGAGAAGAAAGTGTTAATTCTTTCTGTATAATGTATGTAATCTATATTGAAAGGAATGAATGCAAATGGAAGAGAAAAAGTTAGAAGATAAAGGATTCAGCCTTAGTAGTAGTCCGAAAAGGGATCGAAGGCCTGGTGAGCCGACATCAGCATATAAAGGGGCAACATGGGCTGCATTATTATTAGGGACGATTTCATATTTAGTCGGTTTGTATAATGCGACAATGGAATTGAATGAAAAAGGATATTATTTAATTATACTTATTTTTGGATTATATGCAGCAGTTTCATTGCAAAAAGCAGTCCGTGATAAAGAGGAAGGCATTCCCGTTACGGCAATTTACTTTGGTTTAAGTTGGTTCGCACTTATTGCGGCAGTATCTTTAATGGCTATCGGTTTATACAATGCAGGGAGTATAATTTTAAGTGAAAAAGGATTTTACGCAATGGCATTTGCTTTAAGTTTATTTTCAGCAGTAACTCTTCAAAAGAATATTCGCGACGCACAGGAATCAGAAGATCAACATAAATAAAAAAACGTTGAAGTTTTGAAAAGGTGGCGAGCATGTTGGACATTGTTTCATGGATGGAACAAAAAGCAGTCATTCTATTTATCGTTGCGACAGTCATTTTTACTAGTATGCTACAAATCTTTTTCTTATGGAAAATACGCGCAACATTACCAAAGTTGTTCATCATGATCATGTCAATGATTTGTACGATTATATTAATCGCTTCGATTTACGCATTTATTTATATTTTATTATTTGGTTATAATTCTTAATATGGAGGCTGAGACAAGACTCAGTGAAATGAAAAAGGTAATTTCAGTAAATTAATTTTTATTGGAATAACCTTTTCACTTTATTTGTTCGACTGCGTCACTCCATAAATTTACTTCGCTTTCCGCGGGTCGACCTCAACCAACAGAAAAAGAAGTTCACTTTCTTTGTCGTTTTCGGACACGGCTTATCCCGCAGGAGTCTTCGTAGATTTATTCCTCTTTTGTTATTTTACCCTTACAAAAAGAGCACACTCCGGTAAAATTAAAATAACAACGCACTAACCTATGATATGTTCCTATCATTCCAACGAACTTAACATGAAAATTAATTATATTTGTCTTTTGGAGATAAGCATGACCATTTTTTATAATTATAAACCAGTTCTATTCCAGCCTTTTTTTAAATGGAAAAAATGAACGGCAGTGTATAATAAAAGACGGAGGTGTATGTAGATGAAATTAAGTATACTAGATCAAATACCGATTTCGACAGGACAAACGGAAAAAGAAGCATTAGAGGCATCCATACAATTAGCAAAACTTGGAGATGAATTAGGATATGAACGGTTTTGGGTGGCGGAACATCATGATTTATTTGGTCTTGCTTGTCCGAATCCGGCTATTATGTTAGGAGTGATCGGAGCTCAAACAGAAAAAATTCGCCTCGGTGCTGGAGCTGTTTTATTACCTTATTATAAGCCGTTTCATGTTGCAGAAACATATCAATTATTAGAAACATTGTATCCAGGGCGCATCGATATAGGTTTAGGTCGAGCACCTGGTGGACCTGCGGAAGTGTCGATGGCTTTATCAGATAATTATTTAGCAGGCGTACGAAAATTTAGTGAACATATTGATGAGTTGCATATGTTTTTACATGATACATTTCCGACAGATCATCCGTATCATAAAGTGACTCCAACACCTGTTCCAAAAAATGCACCAAAAACATGGTTGTTAGGAACGAGTGAAAAAAGTGCACAATTAGCCGCGGAAAAACAGATGAATTATGTGTTTGGTCATTTTATGACAGATTCGGATGGACCGTCTATTGTGCAGCAATATAATGAAAATAGAGGGGAGAAGGGATATGTCATTGTAGCAGTTCATGTCATTTGTGCAGCGTCTACAGAAGCAGCAGAATTATTAGCAAAAAGTGTTTTATTATGGAAGGAACGCCAACATCATCCACATGCACCACAAACTATTCCGTCGATCAAAGAGGTGGAGCAGTATCCTTTTACAAAAACACAGTGGGAAAAAGCTCATACTTCTATCGTGATTGGAAATCCAAGGGAAGTAGCCGAGAAATTAAACGAAATTCAAACAGTATATAATGCAGATGAATTAATGATTGTAACGATTACACATGATCCAGTTGCAAAACAACAGTCTTACCAGTTGCTCGCACAAGAGATAATTCGCTAAAAGTATTGACGTATCCATGTGCAAGCAGTATGATTAAATACGTATTCAAACTGAATATAAGAACGTTTCGTATAATCTAAGGAATTGGCTTTAGAGTCTCTACCAGACTACCGTAAATAGTCTAACTACGATACAAGTAATCACCATACCACCCCAGGCATATTGAAATGTTTGGGCAGTTTTTGTTGTTACTTGTACGGATTTGTCATGGTAGCACTCTAGAGAATAGGGTGCTTTTTCCTATTTGTTTTTTTCGATTTATTGTACGGAATGATACAATTTAAGGAGGAAAGAAAGTGAAAAAATACTTTCGCTTTGAGGAACTAGAAACAAATTATCGTACAGAGTTTATGGCGGGGATGACGACGTTTTTAGCGATGGCATATATTTTATTCGTAAATCCATCTACCTTATCGTTAGAAGGAATTGACTTGCCTGCAGGTATTGAAGGAATGGATAAAGGGGCAGTATTTACTGCTACAGCAATTGCCGCTGCGGTTGGATCTCTCATTATGGGTGTACTTGCTCGTTATCCAATTGGACTTGCACCAGGGATGGGATTGAATGCATTTTTTGCGTATACCGTTGTGTTAGGGTATGGTATCCCATGGCAAACAGCTTTATCAGGTGTATTAGCATCAGGAATTATTTTTATTATTTTAACTTTATCAGGATTACGAGAAAAAATTATCAATTTAATTCCAGCCAACTTAAAATTAGCGGTAGGAGCGGGAATTGGCTTTTTTATCGCTTTTATTGGATTTCAAAATGCAGGAATTATCGTTGGAAACGATGCGACATTAGTTGCAATCGGAGATTTAACAAATCCAAACGTTTTATTAGCGGTGTTTGGGATTGTTATTTCAGTTATTTTACTTAGTTTAAAAGTTCGTGGTGGTATTTTTTATGGAATGATCATTACGGCGGTTGCCGGTATTATTGTGGGATTAATTGCACCGCCAACAGGTGTATCAGATATCGTTAGTACGCCACCAAGTGTTGCATCGACATTTGGACAAGCATTTTTTAATTTCGGTGATATTTTTACTTTACAAATGTTAGTCGTTATTTTAACTTTTTTATTCGTCGACTTTTTTGATACAGCAGGTACGTTAGTTGCGGTTGCAACACAAGCTGGATTAATGCGTAACAATAAATTACCACGTGCTGGCAAAGCATTGTTTGCCGATTCATCTGCGACCGTAGCAGGAGCAATTATTGGTACATCAACAACAACAGCATATGTAGAGTCCACTGCTGGTGTTGGGGCAGGTGGACGTACAGGATTTACGGCAGTCGTTACAGCTGGATTTTTCTTACTTGCTTTGTTCTTCTCCCCTTTATTATCGATTATAACGGTAGAGGTTACAGCGCCGGCGTTAATTATCGTTGGGGTAATGATGTCGAAGTCTTTACAACATATTGAGTGGGATAAGTTTGAAGTAGCGGTTCCGGCTTTCTTTACGATTGCGGCGATGCCTTTAACATATAGTATCGCGACAGGTATTGCGATTGGATTTGTATTTTATCCGATTACGTATATTATGAAAGGCCGTGCTAAAGAAATTCATCCGGTTATGTACGGTTTATCCGTCATTTTTATTTTATATTTTATCTTTTTAACATAAATGAAAAGAGTTTAGGACATCAGTTAGAAAACATTTTTAAAAATATGGATCGTTCATGTTCGTTTTCACTTCAAAATAGAGTGCGACGTATCGAAAGAAGATGCATATGTTCTGCTAACTAGTATGATTTGTCCTAAACTCTTTTTTTAATACATATATGTATATTGGCTCCATTAAATTTCTGCTCGCTTAATAGCGATGTAATAGATCGACATAACGACAAAACCGATAAGAGTGAAAAATGCCATTCCAATATATAATGTATGGACACTAAAGGCATCCATGATCATTCCACCGAATAACGAACCGATAATACCAGAAACACCGAAGAAGACAGAGTAAAAGATTAAATGTCCTGTTGATTGTAGTACATTTGGGACGACACGAGTGACATAGTCTAAAGCAGCCGTATAAAATACACCAAAAGATAATCCGTGCAAAATTTGTAACGGAATGACAGCTGTAACCGAATGGATACTCCCGTAAATGAACCAACGAATGATATAAATGAAACTAGCGATTAATATAAAAATAAATGTATGGTAGTTTCTAAACCAATAATGTGCAGTTGCAAAAATTATCGCTTCACTTACTAAGCCAACAAACCATGCAAGACCGACAAGGGATTCTGTTCCACCAAGTGCTTGAATATATATACCGATATAACTATCGTTTGCTCGATGGGCAATGGTGACGAACATCATGAATCCTAAAAAGAAAATAAAAGGTCGATTAGTAAATAACTTTTTCACATCGATCAATTGAATGGGATCTTCTTCAACGACTACATCCTTTAATGTAAATGCGATCACTAATAAAAAAGATCCTAAAATAACATACGGCCAAACGATATAACCAATTCCGACCTTCGTCAATAATTCCCCAATGAGTAGAGATGATAATCCGAAACCAATGGATCCCCACATTCGAATGGAGCCGAAAGAAATATGTAATTCATCTGCCCGTCTTTGTGCTAAGCTGTCACCAAATGCCCCTACTGGTGAAGAAAAGAAATAAAATAAAGCACCAAAAATTAAAATGGTTACTAAATGCCCCATACTGAAAAAGAGCATACTCATGATTAACATTCCGATGATGGAAATGATAAGTATTTTTTTTACAGTTTTATATTTATCACTGACATATCCCCAAAATGGTTGAGAAATAATGGTAGCAAATGGACCAATTGCAAGCACCCAACCGATTTCCGTACCGGTTAACCCTTTATGTTTTAAATAAAGTGGCAAAAAACTTAAAATGATGGTGTTTGTTGCATGAAAATTAAAAATAAATAATTTTAATGAAAATAAAGATTGTTGATTTTTCAAATACTTTCCCACCAATACGATGTAATTTTGTAGTAAAATAAAAGTATATAAGCCGGTAACTACTATAACATAAAGTGAAAGGAAGACAATGATGATTGCACCATTTGTAGCTGAACTTAGGACAGGAAAGGTAAAACGTCTTGGGAGCGAAGGCGCCGAAAATCCGATGGAACGTACATGGGAGACGGGAATGTTTAAAGAAATAAGAGAAGGGAAAGTATGGTTATCGAAAACAGGTTTAGAAGCAGATGAAGTAGCTGATACGAAAAATCATGGTGGAGAAGAAAAGGCGATATTCGCGTACCCGATGCATCACTATGATTATTGGCGTGAGAAAATTCCACATGCGGACATTTCTGTAGGTGGTATGGGAGAAAACTTAGTAATTGCGGATGTAGATGAATTTACTGTTTGCATTGGAGATATATTTCAATTTGGAGAGGCGATTGTTCAAGTTTCACAACCACGTCAACCGTGTTGGAAACCAGCACGCCGTTATGAAGTATTAGATTTGGCATTACAAATTCAACATAGTGGTAAAACTGGTTGGTATTTCCGTGTTCTAGAAGAAGGATATGTTCAAACGGGAGAAACATTACAATTAATGGAACGTCCTCATGAAGGTTGGTCGATTGCAACGTGTAATGAAGTAATGCATGAGAAAAAATATGACTTAATAGCGACGAGAAAATTAATGCTAATAGAAGCATTAGCACCGAACTGGAAGCGTACATTGCAAAAGCGTTTACGTGGGGCAGAATCCTCCATCCGTAAAAGGGTGTATGGTGAAAATATAGAGTAGGTTAGGTAGATTGTGAGGGATTGATTTGTTAAATAATGCATATGCCGTTGTCGCGATTATTCTCGTTATTAATATAATTTATGTAACATTTTTAACGATACGAATGATTTTAACATTAAAAGGGAGAAAGTATTTAGCTGCAATCGTCAGTGTGTTTGAAGTAGTCGTTTATATTATGGGTTTAAGTATCGTATTAGATAATTTAGATGGTATTCAAAACATTATTGCGTATGCACTAGGTTTTGCGCTTGGAATCATTACGGGATCATTCATTGAAGAAAAATTGGCACTAGGCTATATTACGGTCAATGTTGTTTCTGGAGATCCTTCTTTAAACTTCTCAGAGCGTTTACGAAAGGAAGGATACGGTGTTACGAGTTGGCGTTCATCTGGAAGAGATGGTGATCGTTTGTCGATGCAAATACTCACACCGAGGAAGTATGAGCTGAATTTATATAAAATCATTTCGGATATCGATCCGAAAGCATTTATTATGTCCTATGAACCGACACAAATTCATGGTGGATTTTGGGTAAAACAAATTCGTAAAGGGAAATTAACGAATGTTCCACCAGAAAACCCGATTATTCAGTCAGAAATCGATAAGGAATTTACAAAACAGGAAGAGAACGAGCAGTAATTTATTGGTTTTATGTTTTAGTTCCATCAAAACACGAACATTAAACTAAAAACGTAACAAAATGTTCGATATTTTGTTGACGAATAAATTAAGAGTTTGTTATAATTAATTTGTTGTTCACAGATGAAACGAAAAAAATATTCCCCATATAATTTTAAGAATATGGCTTGAAAGTTTCTACGTTGCACCGTAAATGCTACGACTATGGGGGAGGATGATGTTATAATGAGAAAAATTAACATAAGCAATTTATACAAAGATAAGTCTATCCATCTTCTCCTATATGTATAGGGAGAGGAATAGACTTTTTTTACTTTTTTACGGGTAAATATCATTATATATTGGTAGGAGTGAATGAGATTGGCACAAGTTGGTATTATTATGGGAAGCATTTCAGATTGGGAAACGATGGAACATGCATGTACAGTTTTAGATGAGATGGGTATTGCTTATGAAAAGGAAGTTGTTTCTGCACACCGTACACCAGATGATATGTTTGAGTATGCAAAATCAGCACGAAAGCGTGGATTAAAAGTAATTATCGCTGGAGCTGGTGGAGCAGCACATTTACCTGGAATGGTAGCATCACAAACAACATTACCGGTAATTGGAGTACCCGTACAAACGAGAGCATTAAATGGAATGGACTCTTTATTATCTATCGTGCAAATGCCTGGTGGTGTCCCGACAGCGACAATGGCCATCGGTAAAGCTGGTGCGACAAATGCAGGATTATTCGCGGCACAAATTTTAGGAATTAATGATGAGAATATGAAAATTAAATTAGATAATTATCGTAAAAGAATGCAAGCAAATGTTGCAGAAATGAGGGAAGATCTTGCAAACAAATAAAAAAATATTGCCTTCACAAACGATTGGGATTATTGGTGGTGGCCAATTAGGACGTATGATGGCAATCGCGGCTAAGTATATGGGATATGATATTGTCGTATTAGATCCAACACCAAATTGTCCGACAGCACATGTAGCAGATGAACAAATTATCGCTGCATATGACGATATGGAAGCAATTAAACAACTGACGGAAAAAAGCGATGTCGTTACATATGAATTTGAAAATGTCGATTTAGAAGCTGCAACTTATATTGAGAAAGCGGGAAAGCTACCACAAGGTGCTTATGCATTAGAGGTAACACAACATCGTGAACGAGAGAAAACGATGATGCAAGCTGCGGGACTTCCAATTCCGGCATTTTCGATTGTTAAAGATAGTGTGGAATGTGAAGCGGCATTACAAGACTTTCCACTTCCAGCCGTCATTAAAACTTGTACGGGTGGTTATGATGGAAAAGGCCAATTCAAAATTGAAACGGCAAAGGATATAGATGCGGCGGTACAGTTTGCTCAAGAAGGTGGTCCATTTATTATGGAGCAATGGATTACATTTGATAAAGAAATATCAACCGTATTTACGAGGGCACAAAATGGAGAAATACATTTTTTTCCTTTAGCAGAAAATGATCATAAAGACCATATATTATATGAAACGGTCGCTCCTGCTCGTGTAAGTGCGGAAGTGAAAAGTAAGGCAATTAAAGCAGCTAAAACATTGGCCGAAAAAATGAATGTTGTCGGTACATTTGCTATTGAAATGTTTGTAAAAGGGGAAGACATTTATATTAATGAAATGGCACCTCGTCCACATAATTCAGGGCATTATACGATTGAAGCTTGTAATGCTTCCCAGTTTTCTCAACATATTCGTGCAATTTGTAATGTGCCACTTCAGGAAGTGAAGCAATTACAAACAGCATTAATGATTAACGTATTGGGAGAAGATATGGAACGAGCGTTACATGCAGTAGGAAATATACCAGAAGCAAATGTTCATTTATACGGAAAAAAAGAAGCGAAAGAGAAGCGTAAAATGGGGCATGTCACATTTGTCGCTGATACGATGTTTGAAGTGATGAACCAGAAGAAGAAATATGAGGAGGAACTTGCGTGATAGATCGATATACACGTCCTGAACTAGGGGCGATTTGGACAGAAGAAAATAAATATAAAGCTTGGTTAGAGGTGGAAGTTTTAGCTTGTGAAGCATGGGCTGAATTAGGTCATATTCCAAAAGAAGATGTACAAGCAATCCGTGAAAAAGCGAGTTTCGATATAGAGCGAATCTATGAAATAGAACAAGAAACACGTCATGATGTTGTTGCCTTTACACGCACAGTTTCTGAATCATTAGGTGAAGAAAGAAAATGGGTACATTACGGACTAACATCAACAGATGTGGTGGACACAGCATTATCTTATTTATTAAAACAAGCGAATGACGTCATTCGAAAAGATATTGAAAATTTTATTGACGTATTGAAAGAAAAAGCAACTGAACATAAACATACGGTTATGATGGGACGTACACATGGTGTTCACGCGGAACCGACGACATTTGGATTGAAATTAGGTTTATGGTATGAAGAAATGAAACGTAATTTACAACGTTTCAATGATGCAGCGTACGGTGTGGAGTTCGGAAAATTATCAGGTGCAGTTGGAACTTATGCAAACATCGATCCGTTTGTAGAAAAGTATGTGTGTGAACATTTAGGATTAACTCCTGCACCACTTTCGACACAAACATTACAACGTGACCGACACGCGGCATATGTGTCCGCATTAGCGTTAATTGCCACATCGATTGAAAGGTTTGCAACGGAAATTCGTGGGTTACAAAAGACAGAAACTCGTGAAGTAGAGGAGTTTTTCCGTAAAGGACAAACAGGATCTTCTGCGATGCCACATAAACGTAACCCGATAGCATCGGAGAATATGAGTGGGATGGCACGTGTCTTACGTGGACATATGGTTACAGCATATGAAAATGTTTCATTATGGCATGAAAGAGATATTTCACACTCTTCTGCTGAACGGATTATTTTACCAGATGCTACTATTGCATTGAATTATATGTTAAATCGTTTCAGCAATGTCGTGAAAAACTTAACTGTTTTCCCGGAAAATATGCGCCGAAATATCGATAAAACATTTGGTGTCATTTTTTCACAACGAGTACTACTAGCTTTAATTGAAAAAGGATTAAGCCGTGAAGATGCATACGGTATTGTCCAACCATTAGCGATGGAAGCATGGGAGACGGAAGTTCATTTTAGAGATTTATTACAAGCGAATGATATCGTCAAAGAGAAATTAACAGAAGCGGAATTAGAGGATTGCTTCGATCATACGTATCATTTGAAAAATGTGGATATTATTTTTGAACGATTAGGTTTAAATTAAGATAAATGTCATTTCATAAAACTCATAAATTAAAAGGAGTCGGTAAACATGGTGATGGATCCAGAACAAATTGAACGTGAAAAAGAATATGAAAGAATGGGACTTTCTACAGAAGAGTACAATAAAGCTAAAGAAATTTTAGGACGTTATCCGAATTACACAGAAACAGGTATTTTCTCTGTGATGTGGTCAGAACATTGTAGTTATAAAACATCTAGACCTTTATTAAAGAAATTCCCGACAGAAGGCCCTCATGTATTAGTAGGACCTGGAGAAGGTGCTGGAGTTGTTGATATTGGAGACAATCAAGCAGTCGTATTCAAGATGGAAAGCCATAATAGTCCATCGAGAATTAATCCTTTCGAAGGTGCTGCAACAGGAATTGGTGGAATTTTACGTGATGTCTTTTCTATGGGAGCACGTCCAATTGCAGCAATGAACTCTTTACGTTTTGGACCATTAAACAACGACCGTACAAAATGGATTTTCGAAGAAGCAGTAAAAGGAATGGCTTTTTACGGTAATAATGTAGGTGTACCTACAGTTGGTGGAGAAATTCAGTTTGATGAATGTTATGCAGATAGTCCGCTAGTGAATGCAATGGTTGTTGGGTTGTTAGATCATGATGACATTCAAAAAGGAATTGCAGCTGGAGTAGGGAATACAGTTATTTATGCTGGGGCTCCTACTGGTCGTGATGGTATTTTAGGTGCGGCACACTCTTCAGATGATGAGGAAAATGAAGAGGCATCACCAGCAGCAGGTAATCCACATTTAGAAAAGAAATTAATTGAAGCTTGTTTAGAAGTGATTCACCATGAAGCATTAGTAGGCATGCAAGATATGGGCGCAGCAGGCTTAACTTCGTCAGGAAGTGAAATGGCTTCTAAAGCAGGAACGGGAATGGTATTAGATTTAGATTTAGTACCACAGGCAGAAGAAAATATGTCTGCATATGAAATGATGTTATCAGAAACACAAGAAAGAATGTTACTCGTCGTTACAAAAGGACGTGAACAAGAGATTATCGATCTTTTCAACAAACATGGGGTAGATGCATGTGCTGTTGGAGAAGTAATAGAAGAGAAAGTATTTAAAGTAGATCACCAAGGGAAAGAATGGGCAAACATCCCAGTAGATGCATTAGACAAAGATGCACCTGTTTACTATATGCCTTCAAGAGAAGCGAGTTATTATAAAGGATTCCAAGAAATGGAACAACCGACGTTTACAGTAGAAAATTACGGCGATACATTAAAGCAACTATTACAGCAACCGACGATTGCGAGTAAAGAATATGTGTATGAGCAATTTGATTCGGAGATGAATGGAAATACAGTTGCAGGTCCAGGTGCTGGAGCATCAGTCGTAAAAATGGAAGGCTATGATAAAGCAATTGCCATTTCAACGGATTGTAATAGTCGATATATTTATTTAGATCCTGAAGTAGGTGGACAAATTGCCGTGGCGGAAGCTTGTCGTAATATTGTTGCTGCAGGTGCAAAACCATTAGCAATTACAGACGGATTAAACTATGGAAATCCAACGAATGAAGAAGTGTTCTGGCAAATGGAAAAAAGTATTGATGGGATAAGTGAAGGATGTCGTACATTAGAAGTTCCAGTAATTAGTGGAAACGTATCGATGTACAACCAATCATATGGTGAGCCGATTTTCCCAACGCCGATTATCGGGGTCGTCGGATTATTTGAATCATTAGACCATATTACACCGAATAATTTCCAGGCAGCTGGAGATCACGTATATGTCATTGGAGAAACAGACGCAACATTTGGCGGAAGTGAGTTACAACAAGTTTTAACAGGTAAGTATGAAGGAAAAGCACCGGCGATTGATTTACAAGTAGAAAAAGCGCGTCAAGACGGACTATTACAAGCAATAAAAGCAGGAGTCATCGAATCTGCAGAAGATGTTGCTGAAGGTGGACTAGGTGTAACGCTTGCAGAAAAAGTCATTCGTGCAAATGGATTAGGAATAAATGTAACATTAGAAGGCGATATGACAGCAGCTTTATTTAGTGAAACACAATCACGTTTCGTCGTTTCAGTTAAAGAAGAGAATGTAGAAAAGTTTGAACAGTTAGGATTAGACGCTATTAAAGTAGGCGTTGTGACAGAGGATGAACAGTTTGTTGTGAAAAGCGCAACAGAAGAAGTAATGACAGAAGAAGTACAAACGCTCAGAAAACTGTGGAAAGAAAGTATTGCACAGTCTCTGAAATCCAATTAAGAATGAGGAATGAATGGCATGTTTGGTATTTGGGGTCATCCGAAAGCAGCTGAGATTACGTATTATGGATTACACGCTATGCAGCATCGCGGACAAGACGGTGCTGGCATGGTCGTGTCAAATGGAGAACGTTTAAAATTGCATAAAGATGTCGGTTTAGTAAACGATGTGTTTAAGCGAGTGAATTTTCCCGATTTTGAAGGGCATGCGGCGATTGGACATATTCGTAATGCGACACAAGATGATGGGGTATTTGAAAATGTGCAACCACTCGTTTTTCGTTCTTTAAAAGGAAGCACAGCAATAGCGCATAACGGGAAAATTATGAATGCCGAAAAAATTCGTAGTTCTTTAGAGTCGGGTGGAAGTATTTTTCAAACGACATCAGATACAGAAGTATTAGCACATTTAATGAAAAAAAATAATGGGGATACGACGACAGAAGAAGCAATTATTGCAGCGCTAGGTGAGTTAGTTGGAGCGTATGCGTTCATTATTTTAACAGAAGATAAAATGTTTGTAGCACTTGATCCACATGGGATTCGTCCATTATCACTTGGACGATTAGGAGATGCCTATGTCGTCGCATCTGAAACATGTGCATTTAATATTGTCGGAGCGACTTTTGAAAGAGAAATTTTACCAGGTGAAATGCTTACGATTAGTGATGAAGGGGTAAAATCTACTCGCTTTTCCTTGCGTGAACCTAGAAAATTATGTGCGATGGAATATGTGTATTTTTCACGACCGGATAGTGATTTAAACTTAGTAAACGTACATTCCGCACGTAAACGAATGGGAATTGAACTTGCAAAGGAACATCCAGTACCTAATGCGGATGTTGTCACAGGTGTACCAGATTCAAGTATTTCGGCGGCTATTGGGTATGCGGAGCAGTGTGGTTTACCGTATGAAATGGGTGTATTAAAAAATCGGTATATTAACCGTACGTTTATACAGCCGTCCCAAGAATTACGAGAACAAGGGGTAAAGATGAAACTATCTCCAGTAAAAGGTGTTGTGGAAGGGAAATCTGTCGTCATGATTGATGACTCCATTGTTCGCGGGACGACAGTACGCCGAATTGTTCGCTTATTAAAAGAAGCGGGAGCAAAAGAGGTTCATGTTCGCATTTCATCACCAAGAATTGAAAATCCTTGTTATTACGGAATTGATATGTCGACGAGAAAAGAACTGATTGCAGCGAATTATTCGAATGATGAAATAAAAAATATTATTGAAGCAGATTCGGTAGAGTTTTTATCGATTGAAGGTACAGAACGTGCCATTGTGAAGGATAAGACGATTAATCAAGGTGTTTGTGCAGCTTGTTTTACAGGAAATTATCCAATTATCGAAAATGATCATCGCAAAGAATTTTACCGAAAATATCGAGTGGATTAATCGGTGCAAAACTTTAACTAGGAGCGAATAAAATGTCAAATATGTATAAAAAAGCTGGTGTGGATGTAGAAAAGGGCTATGAAGCGGTAGAGCGTATGAAAAAGCATATCGCCAAAACGACACGTCCAGAAGTAATTGGCGGAATCGGTGCGTTTGCCGGATTATTTGAATTAACGAAATTTAACTATGAAGAGCCTGTATTAGTTTCAGGGACAGATGGTGTTGGAACGAAATTAATGCTAGCATTTGAAATGGACAAACATGACACAATCGGTATTGACCTAGTGGCAATGTGCGTGAATGATATCGTTGCACAAGGAGCACAGCCATTATTTTTCTTAGACTATATCGGTTGCGGTCAAAACGAACCAGCAGTCATCGAACAAATTGTCGCTGGAGTAAGTGAAGGTTGTGTACAATCTGGGGCAGCTTTAATTGGTGGCGAAACAGCAGAAATGCCTGGCATGTATAAAGTCGACGAGTATGATTTAGCTGGATTTGCAGTAGGAATTGCAGAGAAATCAAAATTAATTACAGGTGAATCTATTAAAAATGGAGATGTCATAGTAAGTATTGGTTCTAGCGGGATCCATTCAAACGGTTACTCCTTAGTTCGTCAACTTATTAAAGATTTAGATGTATCGAAACAGTATGATGGATTATCAGAAACATTAGGGGAAGCTGTTTTACGTCCGACAAAAATATATGCAAAACAGATTGCTACATTAATAGAGAAAGTAGACATTAAAGGAATCGCACATATTACGGGTGGAGGTTTTTATGAGAACTTCCCACGTATTTTACCAGAAGGACTAGGGGTATCTTTAGAAAAAGGCTCTTGGGAAATTCCGGAAATATTCCCGTTTCTTCAAGAAAAAGGAAATGTTTCGGATGAAGATATGTATGGTGTATTCAATATGGGGATCGGAATGGCTTTAGTAGTAGATGAAGTTAATGCCGAAACCGTTGTGGCAACATTAAAAGATTTAGGAGAAAATGCTGCGATTATTGGAAAAGTAGTCGATAAGGAAGGGGTACATTTTACATGAGTTTTTCAAGACGTCAACGATTAGCTGTCTTTGCATCTGGGACAGGGTCAAATTTTGAAGCGATGATGCATAGTAATGATCGAGATTTTGATGTTGTCATGTTAATTTGTGACAAACCGAAAGCACATGTCATTGGAAAAGCTGCTAGTTTTGGAATTGAGACGGTTGTATTAGATCCAGCTACATTCCCATCCAAAGAAGCATATGAACAAGAAATTATTGAGAAATTAACACGTGCAAAAGTCGACTGGATTGCCTTAGCAGGATATATGCGTTTAATCGGTTCGACGTTACTAGAAGCATTTGAACATAAAATTATTAACATACACCCGTCTTTATTACCTTCATTCCCAGGCTTGAATGCGGTAGGACAGGCATTAGAAGCTGGAGTGAAAGTATCGGGTGTGACGATTCATTATGTCGATGAGGGAATGGATACAGGTCCTATTATTGCACAAGAACCTGTAACAGTTTTTCCACATGACACAGAAGAATCTCTGTTACAACGCATTCAACAAGTAGAACATGTTTTATATACACGTGTTCTATCAGAAATTACAAAACAATCAAACTAAAATTATGAGAACGTGAGGAGTAATTTTCAAATGAAAAAAAGAGCATTACTAAGTGTATCGGATAAAGAAAATTTAGTGCCTTTTGCACAAGGATTAGAACGTTTAGGATATGAAATTATTTCTACAGGTGGAACATTACGTTTATTACAAGAAGCAGGTATTAGTGCCATTGCAGTAGATAATGTGACAGGTTTTCCAGAGATTTTAGATGGTCGTGTTAAAACGCTGCATCCGAAAGTGCATGGGGGACTTTTAGCGAAGCGTAGTAATGAGGCACATGTGAAAGCTTTAGAGGAAAACGAAATTACACCGATCGATATTGTCGTAGTTAATTTATATCCGTTTAAAGAAACATTAGCAAAAGACGGTGTTTCTCATGACGAAATTATTGAGAATATTGATATTGGTGGACCTGCAATGTTACGTGCATCTGCTAAAAATTATGAAGATGTAACAGTTATTGTTGATCCTACTGACTATGATAAAGTATTAGAATACTTAGCAGAAGACGGCTTATCAGTGGAAGTACGTCGAACGTTAGCAGCAAAGGTATTCCGACATACTGCACATTATGACAGTATGATTGCGCAATATTTTACGTCAGAAACGAATGACTTGTTTACAGATACATATTCAAGAACGTTCGAACGTGTTCAAAGCTTACGATACGGAGAAAACCCTCACCAAGAAGCGACGTTTTATGAAATACCGAATTATAAAGGAATTAGTTTAGCAACTGCAAAACAATTACATGGAAAAGAGTTATCTTACAATAATATTCAAGATGCAAATGCAGCATTAGAAATTGTACTAGAATATGAGGAACCGACAGCAGTAGCGGTGAAACATATGAACCCATGTGGGATCGGGTTAGATGATCATTTAGCAGGCGCATTCCAACGTGCATTTGATGCAGATCCTATTTCTATTTTTGGTGGCATTATTGCAGTAAATCGTGAAGTAGATGAAGCGACAGCAGAAAAAATGTCCGAAATCTTCTTAGAAATTGTGATGGCACCATCCTTTACGAAAGAGGCTTTAGACATTTTAACGAAGAAACAAAACATTCGTTTATTAGAAATTCCGATGGATGAAGATGTTGCAGTGTATGAAAAGTTAGTATCTGTAAAAGGTGGTTTACTCGTACAAACGAATGATACAGGAAAAGTGACTGAATCGGATTTAGAAGTTGTGACAGAGCGAGCACCATCTGAAACAGAAATAGAAGATTTATTATTTAGTTGGAAAGCAGTGAAACACGTAAAATCGAATGCTATTTTATTAGGAAAAGAAAAACAAACAGTCGGTGTAGGTGCAGGTCAAATGAACCGTGTCGGTGCAGCTAAAATTGCTTTAGAGCAAGCTGGTGAAAAAGCAAAAGGAGCCGTTTTAGCATCTGATGCATTTTTCCCGATGCCAGATACGGTAGAAGCGGCGGCACAGGCTGGAATTACGGCAATTATTCAACCTGGTGGATCCAAACGTGACCAAGATTCCATCGATGTTTGTAATAAATATGGGATTGCAATGGTCTTCACAAAGATGCGTCATTTTAAACATTAATACGAAGAAAATAAAAGGATGGATACATTCATGAAAATTTTAGTTGTCGGTCGTGGTGGCCGTGAGCATAGTGTCATTATGCATTTAGAAAAAAGTGAGCTCGTAACAGAAATATATGCAGCGCCTGGAAATGCTGGTATTGAACAACATGCAACATGTGTACCTATCGATGAAATGGATATTGATCGTCTTGTAGATTTTGCAAAAGAAAACGATATTGATTTAACAGTCGTTGGTCCGGAAAACCCGTTAAATTATGGAATTGCAAATGCGTTTAAAGAAGCGGGATTGCGTATTTTTGCTCCGATAAAAGAAGCGGCAGTTTTAGAAGGAAGTAAAGATTTTGCTAAACAATTTATGATGAATTATGGAATTCCTACAGCAGCATATGAAACTTTTACTGATGCGGAAAGTGCACGTAAATATGTCGAAGAAAAAGGTGCACCAATCGTAATTAAAGCGGACGGTCTTGCAGAAGGTAAAGGTGTCATTGTTGCAACAACTGATAAAATGGCTTTAGATGCGATTGATAAATTAATGATCGATGATGCATTCAGTGGAGCAGGAAAAAAAGTTGTAATTGAGGAGTTTTTAGAAGGCCGTGAATTTTCATTAATTGCCTTCGTCCATGAAAATAATGTATTTCCAATGATTGCAGCCCGTGACCATAAACGTGCATATGATAATGATGAAGGGCCAAACACAGGTGGAATGGGTGTGTTTGCACCAGTTCCGGATGTAACAGAGGAAATCGTACAATATACGACAGAAAACGTATTACAAAAAGCAGCAGATGGTTTAATGAAAGAGGGTAGACCATTTACTGGAATTTTATATGCTGGATTAATGCAGACGGCAGAAGGAACGAAAGTCATTGAGTTTAACACTCGTTTCGGCGATCCAGAAACACAAGTTGTATTACCTCTATTAGAAAATGATTTAGTACAAGTTATCATCGATGTGATGGACGGAAAAGACCCTCAATTAACATGGAAAGATGAAGCATGTGTCGGGGTAGTCGTAGCATCGAAAGGGTATCCGAATGCATACGATAAAGGGATGAAATTACCTACATTTCCTGATGTGGATGATACGTTTATCGTTCAAGCTGGGACGAAGCGTACAGAAGAAGGACTTGTTTCAAATGGTGGACGTGTCCTATTAGTCGGTGGAGTTGGAATGGACTTAGAAGATGCGAGAAAACATGCTTATGAAAGTTTAAAAGTATTCGATGGGTCAGACAACTTCTTTTTCCGTACAGATATCGGTGTACAAAAGTAATAAAAAGCGAATGTAAGGTGGACAGCAAGTGCCGATCATGGTGCTTGCTGTTTTTCTATGGATAACGTGTCAAGAATGAATAAATTTTGTGCGGTTTATTTTATATAGTACTTATTTTTATAAAATTGCAAAATACATATTCATTTAATAAAGATGGTGGATGTATGCTAAAATAGAAGTATCTTATTTTGTTAAATAGGAGCGTTGCGTATGTTAGAACAAGGACAGTTTTGGAGAAATAAAGATTTACGAAAGCATGTAGCAATTATTGACGGAAAAGTTGCCCCGACAATCGTGTTGAAAAATGGCACATATTTAAATGTGTTTACTGATGAATGGGTAACAGCAAATATATGGATTTATCATGAACGAATCGTTTATGTCGGAGATGAGATGCCGAAATTATTAGACGATACGGAAATTGTCAATTGTACAGGACAATATTTGGTGCCAGGCTATATTGAACCACATGCGCATCCATATCAGCTTTTTAATCCTGAAAGCCTCGTACAACATGTAGGGGAATTTGGAACGACGACATTGATCAACGACAACTTACGTCTATTGACTTTATACGATAAAAAGAAAGCGTTTTCGATAATAGAAAATTTTCAAAAAATTCCTGTATCGATGCTTTGGTGGGCTCGCTTTGATTCACAATCTATGTTGCGTAATGAAGAAGCGATATTTAATACGAATGATATATTGTCTTGGTTATCACACCCAGCGATTGTTCAAGGTGGAGAATTAACGTCATGGCCAAGATTAATCGATGGAGATGACCGTTTATTATACTGGATTCAAGAGGCAAAAAGAATACATAAACGGGTGGAAGGACATTTTCCAGGTGCTTCCGAAAAAACATTAACAAAGTTACAATTACTTGGTGTTAACGGTGACCATGAGTCCATGAATGGGGAAGATGTACTGAAACGACTTCAACTTGGATATCATGCAGCATTACGTCACTCTTCTATCCGACCTGATTTAGAAAATATTTTGCAACAGTTATTGGAAAAAGGATTGAAAAACTTCGATGCATTGTTTTTTACGACAGATGGTTCAACACCAAGTTATACGGAATATGGTATGATGAACATATGTATTGATATTGCATTAAAGCAAGGTATACCAATTATAGATGCATACAAAATGGCATCTTTCAATATTGCAAAATATTATCGAATGGACGAAACGTTTGGCAGTATTACACCTGGGCGATTAGCACATATAAATATTTTATACGAAGAAACAGATCCGACTCCATTATCTGTTTTGGCAAAAGGTACATGGCTTGTAAAAGATGGAAAAGAAGTCGAACAAGCGACACAAATTCCATGGGAGCAATATGAAACAGATAAGCCTTTTTTAAAAATGGAACTAACGGAAGAAGATTTACAATTTTCTATTCCAGTTGGATTAAAATTAATAAATAATGTGATTACGAATCCATATGCGGTTGGTATTGATATTACAGGTGCTCAGTTACCGACAAATACGGCAGATGCATTTTTAGTGTTATTAGATCGTCATGGAAAATGGCGCGTAAATTCTGTCATACATGGATTTACTGAAAAGCTAGGTGGTTTATGTAGTTCATACTCTACGACAAATGATATTTTGTTAATTGGAAAGAAAAAAATTGACATGAAATTAGCGTTTGATCGGATGCAAGAAATCGGTGGTGGAATTGTACTGGCACATGATGGAGAAATTATTTTTGAATTGCCGTTAACAATAGAAGGAGTAATGTCTGTAGAAAAGATGGAAAAAGTTATTCAAGCAGATAAAACACTTACTAAATTGTTGCAAGAAGCGGGTTTTCCATATGATGATCCAGTATTTACATTATTCTTTTTATCATCGACACATTTGCCATATATTAGAATTACACCAGAAGGGATAATCGATGTCATAAAACGTGATATAATAGTTCCAGCTAATATGCGTTAAGTACCGTTTGTTTTAGGAGGAAATATGAGAAAAGTCAAAATTAGTATAGTGCTATGCATCGTTATGCTTGTCATGATAGCATGTTCAAAAAACAATGAAGAAGTGATTAACGAAACAGAAGAAGTTCATGTGTATCCATTTACTGGATTAGAAACGAATGAAGATGTAAACCACCGTGCCGTTGCGGTAATGGTAAGTAATCAGGTACAAGCACGGCCACAATCTGGTTTAACGAA
This sequence comes from Pseudogracilibacillus sp. SO10305, assembly GCF_037072005.1. Lineage (NCBI taxonomy): Bacteria > Bacillati > Bacillota > Bacilli > Caryophanales > Bacillaceae > Pseudogracilibacillus > Pseudogracilibacillus sp. SO10305. Next base: position 27,381 of record NZ_JAXHDE010000017.1, read on the forward strand.
AGCAGATATCGTGTATGAGATGTTAACAGAAGGAAATATTACACGATTCATGGCGATTTACCATAGTGACAAACCAGAGGTCGTCGGTCCAATTCGAAGTGCAAGAGAATATTTTGTTGATCTTGCAAACGATATGGATGCTGTTTATATTTATTCTGGAGCTGCAAATTTTGTAAATGACTTAATAGATGAAAAAGGGATAGAACATATTGAGGCAGATCAATATGCAGCAGATGGGGCACCTTTTTTAAGAGAGACATTTAGAAAGTCACCTCATAATTTGTATATGAAATTTTCGGAACTTCCAGCTTTTCTGAAAAAAGAAGAAGTGGACATGGATGTCACACATAAGCCTTTATCATTTTTGGATGATGATACAGAAATCGAAGGAGAAGAAGCAAATTATGTGAAAATTTCTTACTATAAGTCTGACCCGATTGTAGAATACACGTATGATGAAAAGACAGAGAAATATTCACGTTATAATGATGGGGAAATTACAGATGAATTAGAATCGGAAATCCCGATTGAAATTGATAACTTGCTCGTCGTTGAAGCAGAGCATGAAGTGATTGATAAAGAATTACGTCGTTCCATTAATCTTCATTCAGGTGGGAAAGGCTATTTATTCCAACGTGGAAAAGTTCAAGAAGTAGAATGGAAAAATCAAGATGGCAATATCGTGCCGATGATCGATGGGGAAGTTGTTCCTTTTGTGACAGGGAAAACTTGGGTAAATGTCGTACAAACAGAACCTGAAAAAGGTGTAAAGGAACAAGTCCATTATAGTAATGATGGAAAATAGGAGGCGACTATATGCAAATTGATAAATTAAGAGGAAAACAGTTAGATCAATTGTTTGAAGCTATATTAACATTGGAATCAAAGGAAGATTGTTATCGCTTCTTTGATGATGTTGCAACAATTAATGAAATCCAATCATTAGCACAACGATTACAAGTCGCAAAAATGCTTCACGATGGTAGTACGTATAACGCAATTGAGCAAGAAACAAAGGCTTCGACTGCAACCATTTCTCGTGTAAGAAGATGTCTAGAATATGGCAGTGGTGGATATGAACAAGTGTTATCTAAAATGAAATAATATGTTAAAGGTTGGGACAAGTAAACGATAGTTATGAGGCGTTTTATTTCTGTTCCAATCTTTTTGTTTATAACTATTGTTTTGTTGTAAATAATAGAAATTAAAAAGCAACTTCGTAATTTTATTATGAAAGAGTGCTTTTTTTTATGTTAAGAAGTATATGTATGCCGAAGATTAATTGTGTTGGAGCTAAACGACCAAATGCTAAACAGATGCAATCATTCACTGAATAGATACAACTCTGCGTTAATCAGAAGCGATCCTGCACCGAACAGATGCAATCTTGCGTTAAACAGATTCGATCCTGCACCGAACAGATGCAACCCTGCGCGAAACAGATGCGATCCTGCACCGAACAGATGCAACCCTGCGCGAAACAGATGCGATCCAGCACCGAACAGATGCAACTCTACGCGAAACAGATTCGATCCAGCACCGAACAGATGCAACCCTGCGCGAAACAGATGCGATCCAGCACGAAACGGATGCAACCCTACGCGAAACAGAAGCGATCCAGCACGAAACAGATGCAACTCTGCGTTAAACAGATTCGATCCAGCACGAAACAGATGCAACCCTACGCGAAACAGAAGCGATCCTGCACCGAACAGATGCAACCCTGCGCGAAACAGAAGCGATCCAGCACCGAACAGATGCAACCCTGCGCGAAACAGATGCGATCATGCACCGAACAGATGCAACCCTGCGCGAAACAGATTCGATCCAGCACGAAACGGATGCAACCCTGCGTTAAACAGATGCGATCCTGCACGAAACAGATGCAACTCTACGCGAAACAGATTCGATCCAGCACGAAACGGATGCAACTCTGCGTTAAACAGATTCGATCCAGCACGAAACAGATGCAACCCTGCGCGAAACAGATTCGATCCTGCACCGAACAGATGCGATCCAGCACCGAACAGATGCAACCCTGCGCGAAACAGATGCAACCCTGCGCGAAACAGATGCAACCCTGCGCGAAACAGAAGCGATCCAGCACCGAACAGATGCAACCCTGCGCGAAACAGATGCGATCATGCACCGAACAGATGCAACCCTGCGCGAAACAGATTCGATCCAGCACGAAACGGATGCAACCCTGCGTTAAACAGATGCAACTCTACGCGAAACAGAAGCGATCCAGCACGAAACAGATGCAACCTTGTACTAAACGAAGCATTTACTCGAACCAATGAGCACGCATAAGTATTTGTCTAGTTATTTTTTAAAAGAATAAATCGCATAACTGTAAGGTTGAGTTTGAAAATGATACATGCGAAATTTCAATAGAGATATACGAAAGGGATATTTGTTAAAATCTTTACACATTAGGAGAATTTGACGACAAAATGATGGTAGTAGTTCAATTTTATAAAAAAACATCCATTTTACTAAATTCATCGTTCTTTATTTGTTATAATAAATCAATGGATAAATGACGGTTGGAGGAAAAAACATTGAATTATGAAATTGAAAAATGGGAACATGTTTTTAAACTAGATCCAGCAAAAGAAATTACAGATGAACAATTAGAACAATTATGTGAATCAGGCACAGATGCAATCATTATCGGAGGAACAGATAATATTACATTAGATAATGTGTTAGATTTACTTTATAGGGTACGTCAATACGCATTGCCGTGCATATTAGAAGTGTCAGAAATGGACGCCATTACACCGGGATTTGACTTTTACTTTATTCCAATGGTATTAAATAGTACGGAGAAAAAATGGGTAGTAGATATGCATCATGAAGCAGTGAAAGATTATCGTGAATTGATGAATTGGGATGAAGTTCGAATGGAAGGGTATTGCATTATGAACGAAGAAGCGAAAGCATACAAAAAAACGAACTGTTCTATGCCAACGGAAGAGGACGTTATTAGTTATGCATATATGGCCGAACATATGTATCATCTACCAATCTTCTATGTAGAATATAGTGGAACGTATGGAAATCCATCACTTATTGAAAAAGTAAGTAGAGAATTGAATGAGACGACATTATTTTATGGTGGTGGGATTACGACGAAAGAACAAGCGAAGGAAATGAAGGAACATGCAGATGTGATCGTTGTAGGCAATAGTATTTATACACATTTCAAAGATGCATTAAAAACTGTAGCAGCGGTGAAAAATAGATAAAAGAGGTGAATATGTGTGTCAGTTTTACAATTATTGAACGGATTAAATAAAGAACAACAAGAAGCGGTAAAACATACAGAAGGTCCATTGCTCGTTATGGCAGGGGCTGGAAGTGGGAAAACGCGTGTGTTAACACATCGAATTGCTTATTTAATAGAAGAAAAAGATGTGGCACCACATAATATATTAGCAATTACATTTACGAATAAAGCGGCACGAGAGATGAAAGAACGTGTAGAACAATTAGTCGGGAAAGAAGGAGAGTCGATGTGGGTATCGACATTCCACTCGATGTGTGTGCGAATTTTACGTAGAGATATTGAACGAATTGGTTATGATCGTAATTTTATCATTATTGATAGTAGTGACCAGCTTACAGTAATGAAACAAATTTTGAAAAACTTAAATATCGATCCAAAGCAGTATGATCCAAGAGCGATGATTCATCACATTAGTAATGCAAAAAATGAACTTATTACACCAGAAATGTATGAAAAAGAAGCATTTTCCTATTATGATCAACAAGTGGCGAAAATTTATATTGCTTATCAAAAAATGCTTCGTAAAAACCAAGCACTCGATTTTGATGATTTAATTATGCAAACTATCCATCTGTTTCAACGGGTTCCAGAAGTGCTCGCTTATTACCAAAGACGTTTTCAATATATTCATGTGGACGAGTATCAAGATACGAACCATGCACAATATAAGTTAGTAAAGCAGTTGGCGAGCAGATTTCAAAACTTATGTGTTGTTGGGGACTCTGACCAATCGATTTATCGTTGGCGTGGGGCAGATATTACGAATATTTTATCGTTTGAAAAAGATTATCCAAATGCAAAAGTTATTCTTTTGGAACAAAATTATCGTTCGACAAAATCGATTTTGGATGCTGCAAATAAAGTCATTGAACGCAATAAAAGTCGCAAACCGAAAAATTTATGGACGAATAATGCGGAAGGAAAGAAAATTACGTATTATCAAGGACATACAGAACGTCATGAAGCGATGTATATAACGGAAAAAATTCAAGATTTGTTTTATGATGAAAAGTATCGACCGGCAGATATTGCTATTTTATATCGAACGAATGCTCAATCGCGTGCGATGGAGGATACGTTAATGAAGGCGAATATTGCGTATCAAATGATTGGTGGATTACGTTTCTATGATCGTAAAGAAATTAAAGATATTATTGCTTATTTACGACTCATTACAAATCCAGAAGATGATATTAGTTTTGAACGTGTCATTAATACGCCGAAGCGTGGGATTGGTGCAACGTCTGTAGAGCGTCTCCGTGCTTATGCATTGGAACATGACATTTCACTTTTTCAAGCAGTAAAAGAAATTGAACAGACGAATGTACCAAAACGTGCAGCACAAGCGATGTATAAATTTATGCAAGACATCGAAAACTTAGTGCAACAACAAGCGTTTTTAGGTGCGACAGACATGGTTGATCAAGTTTTAGAAGTAACTTCGTATGAGGAAATGTTACGTGCAGAGAATACAATCGAAGCGAAAAGCCGTATAGAAAACATTGAAGAATTCAAAACGGTAACACAAGATTTTGAAAAGGTAAATGAAGATGCCTCTTTAGTAAACTTTTTAACAGACTTGGCACTTATTTCAGATATTGACAATATGGATGAAGTAGAAGAAATGGAGAAAATTACGCTAATGACATTACATTCAGCGAAAGGACTTGAATTCCCTGTCGTCTTTTTAATCGGAATGGAAGAGAATTTATTTCCACATAGTAGATCTTTAGACGATGATGAGGAGATGGAAGAAGAACGCCGCTTGGCATATGTTGGAATTACACGAGCAGAGGAACAGTTGTTTTTAACGAATGCAAAAATGCGTACTCTATATGGGCGCACACAATACAACCCTGTGAGCCGATTCATCCAAGAAATTCCGACAGATTTATTGGAAGGATATGAACGTGTTGAACAGTCGATGTTTGGTAGTATATCCTCTACTAAAACAACTGCAGTTAAACCACCTCGTCAAAAGGCAAAGAAATTAGCGACAACAGGTGCAGAAAGTGTCGGATGGAAAGCTGGAGATAAAGTAGAACATGCGAAATGGGGAGTTGGCACGGTCGTAAAAGTAACTAATAGCGGGGATGATACGGAATTGGATATCGCATTCCAAGCACCTGCTGGAATTAAACGACTTTTAGCAAAATTTGCGCCGATTAAGAAACAATAAAGGTGTTGAAATAATGGGAAAACAACAAATAAAAGAAAAGATGAATAAAATCATCGAAAAATTAAATAAATATGCGCATGAATATTATGTGCTTGATGAACCATCTGTTCCGGATGCGGAGTATGATCGTCTTTTCCATGAGCTTTTGCAATTGGAAACAGACTATCCTGATTTAGTGGATAAACATTCACCAACAAAACGTGTTGGTGCAGAGCCACTTGATAATTTCGAAAAAGTGGAACATGAAGTACCAATGTTAAGTTTAGGTAACTCGTTTGATGCAGTAGAATTACGTGATTTCCATCGACGAGTTTCGACTGGCTTAGGAAAAGAACAAGTCACATATGTGTGTGAATTAAAGATTGATGGATTAGCGATTAGCCTAATGTATGAAGATGGTAAATTTGTTCGCGGTGCTACTCGCGGTGACGGAACGGTTGGAGAAAATATTACGAGTAATTTGCGGACGATTCGCAGTGTTCCTTTATCCATTGATGAAAAACGAACAATTGAAGTGCGTGGAGAAGCATTTATGCCGAAACGTTCTTTTATGGCTTTAAATGAAACACGTGAAAAAGAGGGAGAGGCATTGTTTGCGAACCCTCGAAATGCTGCAGCTGGTTCATTACGACAATTAGATCCGAAAATTGCTGCTTCACGAAATTTAGATTTATTTCTTTTCGGATATGGTGCCTGGGAAGTAACTGAAATTACGAAACATAGTGAACGATTAGCTTATTTACAGTCGGAAGGATTTAAAATAAATAAAGAGTTTAAAGTATGTCATTCGATTGAAGAAGTGATTGAGTATGTGGAGTATTGGACAGAACATCGAAATGAATTACCTTATGAAATTGATGGGATTGTTATTAAGGTAGATGATTTAGAAGATCAAGAACGTTTAGGGTATACAGCTAGAACGCCTCGTTGGGCAACGGCGTATAAGTTTCCAGCGACAGAAGCGGTTACAAAAATGATCGATGTGGAGTTAAGTGTTGGTCGTACAGGTGTTGTAACACCAACAGCAGTATTGGAGCCTGTTTTTATTGATGGTTCTACGGTTAGCCGTGCAACTCTTCACAATAAAGATCAAATTGACGCATTAGACATTCGAATCGGTGACACTGTTATATTGAAGAAGGCAGGGGATATTATTCCCAAAGTCGTGCGTGTTATTGCAGAGGAACGAACGGGGGATGAGGAGCCGTATGAAATGCCTGAAACATGCCCAGCATGTGATTCAGAGCTTGTTCACCTAGATGAAGAGGTAGCACTTCGTTGTATGAATCCTAGTTGTCCAGCACAATTACGTGAAGGACTGATTCATTTTGCTTCAAGAGATGCGATGAACATTGATGGATTGGGAGAAAAAGTAATCGAGCAACTTTTTAATGAACAATTAGTGACATCGATTGATGATTTATATCGCTTAACAAAAGAAGATTTATTACCATTGGAAAGAATGGGTGAAAAATCGGCAACTAATTTAATCGATGCTATTGAAGCGTCGAAAGAGAACGGGTTAGATAAATTATTATTCGGTTTAGGTATTCGTCATATTGGTGCAAAAGCTGCGAGAATTTTGGCTGAAACATTCCATACGATGGATCGGATTCAACATGCAACATATGAGGAGTTAATAGAAGTGGACGAAATTGGGGAAAAAATGGCAGATGCGATCGTGCAATATTTTTCCCAGGAGGAAGTACAACAACTAATTTCGACATTAAAGGAATTAGGGCTAAACATGACATTTGCACATGTAGCAGAAGCAACATTAGATGAAGCAGTTTTCATGAATAAAACCGTCGTTTTAACTGGGAAATTAGAACGTTTCACCCGACGTGACGCAAAAGATTTCATTGAAGCAAATGGTGGTAAAGTAACGAGTAGCGTGAGTAAAAATACAGATTTAGTCATTGCTGGAGAAGCTGCAGGATCTAAATATGATAAAGCAGTTGAACTAGGGATTGAAGTATGGGATGAAGATCGCCTAGATGATGAAATGAAAAAAGGAGTGTAAACAATGAAACGATTAGCGATTATATTAAGTTGTGTACTCCTATTTTTAGCTAGTTGTAGTAGTAAAAAAGAAGAAGATATTGTGCAACCAGATAATGAGGGAGAACAAGAAATTTCTGTCATTCCAAATTATTCATTATCTGAAAATCAATATAAAATAATGTTGCCATACAGACCGAGTGCAGCACGTGGGGCGATCACAAACCAAATTTCTAACCGTGTCGACATAAATGAGTTGGAAGAGGGATTACGTCGCCATTCAACAGACATGTTTGATCCGAAGAAATATGTGTTTGAAGAAGGGCAATATTTAAGCACGGAAGCTGTATATGATTTAATCGATTCTCTAAATCCAAAGGTAAAAGAAAAAAAGAAAAAAGAAGATAAAATTAAAGAACATCGAAAAAATCCACGTGTCTTTTCACATGTATTAGAGCAAAACTTTTTAGAGAGAAAAGATAATCGTGTTGAATTAGTCGGTGTATCGATTGGAATTTCGTTAAAATCGGTATATAAGTTCCAAACAGAAGTTGGTGGACCAGACTATTATGAAGATATTTCGAAAGATGAAATGTTAAAAGAAGGTAAAAAAATTGCCGAAAAAGTTTTAGCCGAAGTTCGTGAACAAGTGTATGATCAGGAAGGTATTGAAGATATCCCAGTCATGATTGCCTTATTTAGGGAAGAGGAGCAATCTTCTCCAGTACCAGGTAGTTTTGTAGCAAAAACAGAGGTAAAACAGGGTGATAAAAAGATTGGAAAATGGGAAACCTTGGACGAAGAGCATGTCATGTTCCCATCAAATAAAGCGAAAGATAAATACTATGAAGACTATCAAAAGTTCAAAGAGTTTAGTGATAAGTTAGAAGAATATTTCCCGAATTATGTAGGAATTGTTGGGAATGGGTTTTATGTGAAGAAAAACTTAAATCGTATGTCAGTTGATGTTCCGATTGAGTTTTATGGACAAGGAGAGGTTGTCGGTTTTACACAGTATGCTTATGGATTAGTGAAGGAAATTTTTCCAAATCATTATGATTTTGAGCTTGAAGTAACGTCAGCAGATGGAGTAGAAAGTGTGATTTTCCGTCAAGCTGGTGACGAAGAGCCGACAGTACACATTTTTAATTAATAGGATGATTCCATGCAGTGAATTACATTGCATGGAATTTTTTATATAAACGACCGTTGAAAGCGCTTTACATTATGTTTATACTAATAGTATAGAAAAATTATGTGGGGAATAGTTTTCACGTAATGTTACTCACAAATAAAGGAGGAATTCTTTATGGTAGTATCTTACAAACATGAACCTTTCACAGATTTTACAGTAGAAGAGAATAGACGTGCAATGGAAGAGGCCATTGAATATGTAACAACACAATTAGGTGAAACGTATCCATTAATTATTGATGGAGAACGTATTATGACGGAAGAAAAAATCATTTCTGTTAACCCTGCAAATCGGGAGGAAATTGTTGGATTTGTCGCAAAATCAAATAAGCAATTAGCAGAACGTGCAATGCAAGTGGCAGATAAAACATTTGAAACGTGGCGTTCTTCTGATCCGAAATTTCGTGCGGATATTTTATTTAAAGCAGCGGCAATTATTCGGAAAAGAAAACATGAATTTAGTGCGTTATTAATAAAAGAAGGTGGAAAGCCTTGGAATGAAGCTGATGCGGATACAGCGGAGGCAATTGATTTTTTAGAGTATTACGGAAGACAAATGTTGGCGTTAAAAGATGGAATATCTGTAGAAAGTAGACCGATTGAATATAATCAATTTCATTATATTCCTCTAGGAGTCGGTGTTGTTATTTCACCTTGGAATTTTTTATTTGCGATCATGGCTGGAACAACTGCGGCTGCAATGGTTACTGGGAATACAGTTTTATTAAAGCCTGCAAGTGCAACGCCAGTTATTGCATACAAATTTATGGAAGTATTGGAAGAGGCTGGGTTGCCAAAAGGTGTGATTAATTATATTCCTGGACCCGGTGGAGAAGTAGGAGATTATTTAGTAGACCACCCGCGTACACGTTTTATTAGTTTTACAGGTTCGCGTGAGGTTGGGACGAGGATTTTCCAACGTGCAGGCATAGTGCATGAGGATAAAGGGCAAAAATGGCTAAAGCGAACGATTATTGAAATGGGTGGAAAAGATACAATTGTTGTGGATAAAGATGCAGACTTACAATTGGCAGCTGATTCCATCGTGAAATCTGCCTTCGGTTTTTCAGGGCAAAAATGTTCTGCCTGTTCGCGTGCGGTGATTCATCAAGATGTGTATGAAGAAGTGAAGAAACGTGTCGTTACCTTAGCGAAAGAAACGCGTGCAGGTGACCCGGCTACAAATGAATATTTTACAGGTCCTGTGATTGATGAAGCAGCATATAAAAAAATAATGAGTTATATTGATTTAGGAAAGAGTGAAGGATCACTTGCAGCTGGAGGTAGCGGAAATTCAGAGGTAGGTTGGTTTATTGAGCCGACGGTGTTTGTTGATGTCGATCCCGAAGCGAGAATTATGCAAGAAGAAATTTTCGGACCAGTCGTTGCCTTAACAAGTGCAAAAGATTTTACAGAAGCAATTGAGATTGCGAATAATACGGATTACGGATTAACTGGTGCGGTTATTACAAATAATCGTGCTCATATAGAACAAGCTCGTCGTGACTTCCATGTTGGAAATTTATATTTTAATCGTGGTTGTACTGGCGCAATTGTTGGGTATCAACCTTTTGGTGGCTTCAATATGTCTGGAACAGATTCCAAAGCTGGAGGGCCAGATTATTTAATTCACCATATGCAAGGTAAAACGACGTCTGAAATGTTTTAATTTGCACTATTGTATAGGACAAGGGAATTTAGCACAGTTTGTCGCTAAATTCCCTTTTGTTTTGATTGTTTGGGTTGGTGGTTGCATGTGAATTTCGTTTATTGCATCTGATTTTGCATTTGTTGCATCCGAATTTCGTTTATTGCATCTGATTTTGTGTTTGTTGCATCCGAATTTCGTTTATTGCATCTGATTTTGCGTTTGTTGCATCCGAATTTCGTTTATTGCATCTGATTTTGCATTTGTTGCATCCGAATTTCGTTTATTGCATCTGATTTTGCGTTTGTTGCATCCGAATTTCGTTTATCGCATCTGTTTTCGCGTTTGTTGCATCCGAATTTTGTATATTGCATCTGTTTTCGTGTTTGTTGCATCCGAATTTCGTTTATTGCATCTGTTTTCGCGTTTGTTGCATCCGAATTTCGCTTATTGCATCTGTTATCGTGTTTGTTGCATCCGAATTTCGTTTATTGCATCTGTTTTCGTGTTTGTTGCATCCGAATTTTGTATATTGCATCTGTTTTCGCGTTCATTGCATCCAAATTCCGTTTATTGCATCTGTTTAGTGTGTTGTCACATCCACCCATCCTTAAGTCAATAAAAAAGCAAATTATTTCAAATGAATTTATTTTTCCGTATAATGCTATCATGTGTACAATAAATTTTTTCATAAAAATGTGCATACATATACTATAATTAAAAATTTAAAAGGAGGAATGAAATGGCTTCGGAACATATATTTCAATTAATTGCGATTGTCCTTTATATGATTGCGATGTTAGTAATAGGTTGGTATGCATTCAGAAGAACGAGTAATTTAACGGATTATATGCTAGGTGGTAGATCACTCGGTCCAGCAGTAACGGCTTTAAGTGCTGGGGCAGCAGATATGTCTGGTTGGTTACTAATGGGGCTTCCAGGTGCTATTTATGCCACTGGTTTAGTGGAAGCGTGGCTTGCGATTGGACTCACAATCGGTGCATATTTAAACTGGATTTTCGTTGCGCCGAGATTAAGAATGTATACACAAGTGTCAAATAACTCCATTACAATCCCTAGTTATTTAGAAAATAGGTTAAAAGATTCAACGCGTATTCTTCGTGTTGCTTCAGGAATTATCATCTTAATATTCTTCACATTTTACGTATCTTCAGGAATGGTTGCAGGGGGCGTCTTTTTTGAAAGTTCATTTGGATTATCCTACCATACAGGATTGATTATCGTCTCCATTGTTGTAGTTTCCTATACGTTATTTGGAGGGTTTTTAGCAGTAAGTTATACGGACTTCGTGCAAGGGTTAATTATGTTTTTAGCGTTGATCCTCGTGCCGGTATTTGGGATTTTCCTTACGGGAGGATTTACGGAAACGGTTCAATCTATTGAGGCGGTTGATCCGAATCGATTAAGTTTATGGAAAGGTGCTACAATATTAGGGGTTATTTCATCATTAGCTTGGGGGCTCGGTTATTTTGGGCAACCACATATTATTGTGCGCTTTATGGCGATAAAAACGGTAAAAGAAACGAAAGAAGCGCGTCGAATTGGTATTGGTTGGATGGCGCTTAGTTTAATCGGTGCCATGTGTACAGCTTTAATAGGGATTGCATATTTCCAGCAAAATCCTCAATTAAAGCTGACAGATCCTGAAGCAATTTTTATTGAATTGGGGCAAATTATTTTCCATCCGTTTATCGCAGGTATTATGTTGGCGGCAATTTTAGCAGCAGTAATGAGTACGATTTCCTCGCAATTAATTGTGACTTCATCAGCACTTATTGAGGACTTATATAAAGCGATTATTAAAAGTGATGCCAAAGATAAAACATATGTACTCCTTGGGCGTATCTCCGTCCTATTTGTATCTCTCATTGCATTAGGTTTTGCTTGGGGGAAAACAGATACGATTTTAAAGCTCGTCTCCTTCGCATGGGCGGGATTTGGAGCCTCATTTGGACCAATCATTTTGCTTACACTTTATTGGAGGAAAATTACGAACATCGGTGCACTTAGTGGGATGATTGTTGGTGCGATTACAGTATTAATTTGGGGCATGACTCCAGTACTTACAGATACATTGTATGAAATTGTACCAGGATTTTTATTAAATTTATTCATAACAATCATCGTTAGTAAAGCGACATATAAAGAAAACACTACGATCGAAGCTGAATTTGATGAAACGATTACATTGCTAAAAAAAGAACGTTCATAAAAGAGAAAGTCCATTCGATTTTTTGTAAAGAGATCGAATGGCTTTTTTTCGTGGAAAATACGTCAAAAACAGTGCGAATAGTTGCGAAAACAGTTGTGTTTCTGCTATTATCAAGAGTGTTGTACTCTTTATTTTATAAATGAAAACGAAGCCGAATATGGAGCAAAATCGTGACACATATAAAGAGTTTATATATTTGGAGGTGAACCAAAATGGCAAATATTACAAAAGAAGATATTTTAAGAACTGCTGACTTAGTACGTTTAGAATTAACGGATGAAGAAGCGGCAATGTACAGTGAACAAATTACAGAAATTATTACCTTTACGGAAAAAATTAATGAAATAAATACAGACGGTGTAAAACCGACGACAAACGGAAATGCGACGACGAATGTTCTACGTAAAGACGAACCAGTCGTATGGGAAAATCGAGAAAAAGCATTGGAAAATGCACCAGAATTGGAAGAACGTCAAATCAAAGTTCCATCAATCATGGACTAAAGGAGGGCAAAACGTGAGTTTACATAATTATACGATTAAGCAAGTAGAACAAATGTTACAAAACGAGGAAATTAGTGCAACAGAGTTAGCGCAACTTTCTCTTGATCAAATTAAAGCTGTAGACGGTGATGTACAAGCATTTTTACAAGTATCAGAAGAAATAGCTTTAGAAAAAGCGGCAAAGATCGATGAAACGAAAGCTTATGATAAAAAATTAAGTGCAATTCCAGCAGGGATTAAAGATAATATTGCAATGAACGGTTTAAACTTAACATGTGCAAGTAAAATGCTAGAAAACTTCGACCCATTATATGATGCAACAGTCATACAAAAATTGTCTACAGAAGATGCATTATTTATGGGGAAATTAAACATGGACGAATTTGCGATGGGTTCATCCACAGAGTCATCTGCATTTAAGAAAACTCGTAATCCATGGAATTTAAATCATGTACCAGGTGGTTCAAGTGGTGGTTCGGCAGCAGCAGTTGCAGCGGGAGAAGTCATGTTTTCTTTAGGAACTGACACTGGTGGATCAATCCGTCAACCGGCGGCATTTTGTGGTATCGTTGGTATGAAGCCTACATACGGATTAGTATCTCGCTTTGGAGCAGTTGCAATGGCACCATCATTAGATCAAATTGGTCCAATGACACGTACAGTTGAAGATAACGCACGAGTATTAGAAGTAATTGCCGGTCATGATAAAAATGATATGACAAGCAGTAAAGAACAAGTTCCAGCATATGCTGAAAATTTAACAAGTGAATTAAAAGGTTTAAAAATTGCAGTACCGAAGCAATTTTTAGGTGAAGGTGTATCAGAAGAAGTAAAAGAATCTGTTGAAAATGCATTAAAAATGTATGAACTATTAGGTGCAACAGTAGAAGAAGTAAACTTACCACATTTAGCGTATGCGGATGCAGTTTACTACATTATTGCAAATGCAGAGGTATCTTCAAGTTTAGCGCGCTTTGACGGTGTTCGTTTTGGTCATCGTTCAGAGAAAGCGACAGATATGATCGATATGTTTAAGAAATCACGTACAGAAGGTTTCGGGGAAGAGGCGAAACGTCGAATCTTAACAGGTTCAACTATATTAAGTGGTCGGGATAACTTTAACGAAGCATACTTCCGTAAAGCACAAAAAGTACGTACGTTAATTGCAAACGACTTTAAAGCGGCTTTTGAACATTATGATGTTATTGTCGGCCCAACGGCTCCGACAGCTGCATTTGAGTTTGACTCAGTTGTAAAGGATCCATTAACAATGTATATGAGTGATATGTTAACAGTACCTGTAAACTTAGCTGGATTACCAGCAATTTCTGTTCCAAGTGGTTACACGGAAGAAGGTTTACCTTTAGGATTACAAATTATCGGAAAGCATTTTGATGAACAAACGATTTATCGTGTTGCATATGCATATGAACAGGCGACAAATCATCATAAAAAGCGTCCAAGCTTAGGGGGTGCGGAGGCATGAAATTCGAAACAGTAGTTGGATTAGAAGTACACGTAGAATTAAAAACAAACACAAAAATTTTCTCCTCAAGCCCGAACGCATTTGGAGAAGCACCAAACACAAATATTAACCCGAAGGACTTAGGGTATCCTGGGACATTGCCAGTTTTAAACGAAGAAGCTGTTAACTTCGGAATGAAAGCTTCGATGGCATTAAATTGTGATATCGCATCGGAAACAGTATTTGACCGTAAACACTATTTCTATCCAGATAACCCGGCAGCATACCAAATCTCACAAGACGCTCAACCAATTGGGGAAAATGGTTGGATTGAGATTGAAGTGAATGGGGAAAAGAAAAAAATCGGTATCGAACGTATTCATTTAGAAGAAGATGCTGGTAAATTAACACACGGACTAGATGGTTCTTTAGTCGATTACAACCGCCAAGGAACACCATTAATTGAAATTGTATCAGAACCAGATATCCGTTCACCTGAAGAAGCATATGCTTATTTAGAAAAATTAAAATCGATTATTCAATATACAGGAGTATCGGATGTACGGATGGAAGAAGGTTCATTACGTTGTGATGCGAACATTTCATTACGACCAGTTGGACAAAAAGAATTTGGTACAAAAACAGAGTTAAAGAACTTAAACTCATTCGCATTCGTTCGTGCTGGATTAGAATATGAAGAAAAACGTCAAGCAAAAGTTTTATCAGAAGGTGGCGTCATTCAACAAGAAACACGTCGTTACGATGAAAAAACGAAAAAGACGATTTTAATGCGTGTAAAAGATAGTGCTGATGACTATCGTTTCCTACCAGATCCTGACATTGTCCCACTATTTATTAGTGATGAATGGAAGGAAGAGATTCGTAAACAAATTCCTGAACTACCAGACGCTCGTAAAAAACGCTATGTAGAGGAGTTAGGTTTACCAGCATATGATGCCGGCGTATTAACGGCAACGATTCAAATGGCTGATTTCTTTGAGAAAACAGTTGAATTAGGTGCAGATGCAAAACAAGCTTCTAACTGGATGATGGGGGATCTTTCCGCTTATATGAATAAGCATTTAAAAGAATTACAAGATCTTGCTATTACACCAGAAGGATTGGCTAAAATGATTCAATTAATTAAAGATGGAACTATTTCATCAAAAATTGGAAAGGACATTTTCCTAGAATTAATTGAAAATGGTGGAGATCCTGAAGTGATCGTAAAAGAAAAAGGGTTAGCACAAATTTCTGATGAGGGTCAACTTCGTGACATTATTTTAGAAGTATTAGCGAATAATGAACAATCGGTTGCTGACTATAAAGACGGTAAAGGAAAAGCGCTTGGATTCTTGGTCGGTCAAACGATGAAAGCAACAAAAGGACAAGCAAACCCACCATTAGTTAACAAAATTTTAAAAGAAGAATTAGATAAACAGTAATTACATTACTATCGATATTTAGGAAAACACGGACATTATGTTACGAAGTTGTTGTGAAACGTCATCGTCGAATCTTGTTCGTGTTTCCTTTTTATTGTTTTGCTCTAATTTGAGGAGGTCATCAAATGAAACGGGCACGTATTATATACAACCCTAGTGCAGGACGTGAAGTATTTAAAAAAGAATTGCCAGCAGTGTTAGAGCGTTTTGAAAAAGCAGGTTATGAAACATCTGCACACGCAACAACAGGTGAAGGAGACGCAACAGAAGCAGCGAAAATTGCTGTAGAGAGAAAATATGACATGATCGTCGTTGCTGGCGGAGATGGAACAATTAATGAAGTTGTTCATGGAATTGCGGAGCAAGATTATCGTCCAAAATTAGGTATTATTCCAGCGGGGACGACGAATGATTTTGCTAGAGCATTAATGATTCCGCGTGAAATACATAAAGCAGTTGATATTATTTTAGAAGAACATATTCAAGCACTCGATATTGGAAAAGTGAATGAGCATTATTTTATTAATATTGCTGGTGGTGGTGATTTAACGGAATTAACATATGATGTACCGATTAAATTAAAAGCTGCTATCGGTCAACTAGCTTACTATGTAAAAGGAATTGAAATGTTGCCATCTTTACGTCCAGCTTCTGTAAAAATTGAGTATGATGATAAAGTGTTCGAAGGCGATATTATGCTATTTCTCGTTGCAAACACAAACTCTGTTGGCGGTTTTGAAAAACTCGCCCCTGATGCATTAATTGATGACGGCTATTTTGATTTACTTATTTTAAAGAAAACGAACTTAGCAGAATTCCTTCGAGTTGCAACGACTGGATTAAGAGGGAATCATATCGATGATGATTTAGTCATTTACACACAAGCGAAAAAGATTAAAGTGACACCAAAAAAACGAATGCAATTAAATTTAGATGGGGAATATGGTGGATTATTGCCCGGGGAATTTACAAATTTAATGCAACATATTGAATTTTTTGTTAGCCGAGAGTTTAAACAGAAAGAAAATGAAATAAGAGCAAAACTAGAAAAGCGAAACGAGTAATGTTTCGCTTTTTTCTATGGTAAGATAGTACATAGCAATAGGTGCTCCAATAAAAAGTGCAAGAAAAAACAAACGTTAAAAAGGTGAAGCTATGATTGTAAAAACGAAAGAAATTTGTGAGAAAAAAACTAATTTGACGGCATCTGATATAGAGGAAATACTGAAAATTGCAGCTACAATGGATAAATTTGCAGAGTTATCCCAATCGTATATGTTCATCGATTGTTTAAGCAAAAATCACGAACATGCAATTGTAGTAGCAGAAGCATATCCACAAGATGATATCCCATTATATACTAAATCTGTTCTAGGTAAAGATGTATTTGAGATTTTCGAACCTGGTGTTTTTTATAGTTTTAGAAAAGGGGAGAAATCAATTATAAAAAATGCCATTAATCAAGAAGGTAGAAATGTGCATCAAACAGTAATTCCGATAAAGAACAAAGAAAATAAAATAATTGCTGTATTAATTGAGGAAAAAGAAGTAGAGTTTACAAAGAACATTCACTTAGAGGAAAGTAATTTATCTATTCCAACACAAGTGCTTGATATCATTTTATCGTATGACAACTCTTCTATTCCAATTGTTTCTGATTTATTAATGGAGATGTTTATATTAACGAATCATGAACATGCGTTAATTTATGCGAATCCTGTTGGAGTAAAATTTTTAGTTGAAATGAGTGGGACGAATAAAATTTATCAAGAAAATATTACGGAATTATTACCCTTTCTAAAGGAAATTTATGACGAAAATGATGAAGACGTCTATGTATTTGAACGAACGATAGAAAGGAAAAGTCTCGTAATTAAAAAAATAAAATTAAAACATACGAAAAATAACATGAATACATTATTAATTATTCAAGATTTAACAGAATTAAAGATGAAAGAAAAAGAATTATCGATGAAGTCAATTATGATAGAAGAAATTCATCATCGTGTAAAAAATAATTTACAAACGATTGCAAGTTTGCTAAGATTACAAATGCACCAAAGCAATTTACATGATAATCAAGAACATTTTGAAGTAGCATTGAATCGAATATTTAGTATTTCCGCAGTGTATGAATTAATTTTGTCTAATGATGATTCAAGTTCTGAATTAGTAAATATTGTTGAATTAACTCGAAAAGTATGTTCTAAGTTAGTAATCAATTCTGTTTATAAAAATATCGACTTGATTATTCAAACAAATGACCATATAATATTTACTAGTCAAAAGAAAGCGGTTTCAATTTCACTTATTATAAATGAATTAGTACAAAATATTTTAAAACATGCTTTTCAACCAGAGGAAGAAGGAGATATTCGCATTGAATTTCATGTGAATGAAGATGTAATTGAAATTCATGTCATCGATAATGGTATCGGCATGAAAGATGTACAACCTTCTCTCGGATTGAATATTGTTCGTAATTTGGTAGAGAGCGACTTAGAGGGTGAATTTGCTTTTCTATCCACAGCTTTGGGTACACATGCACTTATTTCGTTTAAGAAAAGCCCGGAGGTGAGAGTTAGTGGGGAAGAAGATATTATTAGTGGAAGATGAATCTATTATAAGAATGGATTTGAAGGTGATATTGGAAACAGAAGGTTATGAAGTAATTGAAGAAGCGAACAATGGAGAAAAAGCTGTTGAACTTGCATTGACCTTGAAACCAGATATTATACTGATGGATATAAAAATGCCTAAAATAGATGGATTGAAAGCTAGCAGAATTATTGGGAAACAATTAGATGTTCCGATCGTTATTATTACTGCATATAGCCAAAAAGAATTTATAGAAAAAGCACAACAAGATAATATTGTTGGGTATATCGTGAAACCAATATCAAAAGAAAATCTTATCCCAGCAATTGAAATCGCCTTACATCAAGCTGAAAAGAAAAAGGCGTTACAAGATGATATTATCCTTGCAAAGGAAGAAGTAAAACATCGAAAACTTATTGAAAAAGCAAAAGGGATTGTAATGGATCGGAAGCAATATTCTGAGCAAGAAGCTTTTACGTTTATGCGCGAAAATAGTATGAAACATAGAATGTCCATGTATGAATTATCGGAAAAAATTATAAAGCAAAATGAAAAAACAAAAAATTAACTTGATTATTTTTTTGAATAGCCATATAATACTATTTATAAATGAGAAAGCGATTTCAATCGAATCGTGCGAAACGTTGTGTCACTAAACGTTTCTCGTATTCGTAAGAGTGTACAAGTGAATAGAACAAAGCAAAGACGCTTAAAAAAGTATTTTTTTAAGCGTCTTTTTTTATTGTTTATTTTTAGGGAGGTGTATATGCCAAACATAGTATTGAAAGCGATTTATATTTTGAAGGGAGGAAATTAATATGCGAAATATATTGATAGCGTACGATGGATCCGAAACGAGTAAGGCAGCTATAGACGAAGTAGAAACATTATTTAGTCACAATGGCAATACGAAAATTTGTGTCATCTCTATATCTAATATTTCTAATCCACATACGAATGCAATGATGCAAAGGAAAATCATGGATGAAGATGTGAAAAAAATTCAAAAAGAACATGATGAAAAAGCAAAAAAGGAACATGTGGAAAAAATTAAGCTTCAGTTAGACGAAATTAAAAATCGACTAGAAAATAACGGAACAACGGTAGATACAAATGTTCTGATGATGGAAGGTAACAACAATCCAGGTGAAAAAATATGTAAATATGCGACATCGTATAACTATGATTTGATTGTTGTTGGCAGTCGGGGATTAGGAAACATTAAGAAAGTAATCCTCGGTAGTGTTAGTAATTATGTTGTTAATAACAGTGATAAACCTGTATTAGTCATTAAATAAACAATTTTAAATAGGGGGATTTTACATACCCTTACAAAGAAAACGTGTAAAGGAGTGTAACATTTTGGGTATAATTGCAGATATTATTGTATATATTATGATGGCTTGTGCTCTTTCTGGAGCTATTGCTTCAATCATTAATAGTGAATCAGAATTGGGAAAACAATTTGAGGAAGGGATAAATGTTATTGCGCCGATCTTTGCTAACTCGGCTGGTATTATGGCGTCCATCCCATTTATTTCTACATTTATTGAAAAAATATTAGGGCCATTTTTCCGTTCTATCGGTGCAGACATGGCAACATCTGCAACGACAATTTTAGCAACAGATATGGGTGGATATCAGTTAGCAGATGTATTGAAAGATTCTTATGAAGGTTGGATTATGGCGATGATTGTCGGTTTTATGGCAGGGGCTACGATAGTATTTTCCATTCCTTTAGGTTTACCGATATTAGATAAACGTGACCATAAGTATATGGCTTTAGGGATTATGTCCGGTTTATTAACGATTCCAATAGGGGCGTTTATTGCCTCGGCAATTATTGCTTTTACAAAAATGGATATTCGTACTGCAATAAGTACGACTGCGGAAGCGGATCATACATTTAATTTATCTTACATGCAAATATTTATAAATTTATTGCCATTATTAATTTTTGTCGTTATTTTAGCAGCATTACTACGCTTCCTGCCAAACGTGATGATTAAGGCGTTTTTAATTTTTGGAAAAGTATTAAGTGCAGCGATTCGATTAGTGCTCGTATTTTCCATCATTGAAATTTTTACGGGAATTTTTTCAAACACAATTGGTTGGTGGGGATTCGATCCAATCATGGCAGATAGTGAAGACCAATTTAGAGCATTAGAAAATGCGGGGAATATTGGTATTATGTTAGCGGGAGCATTCCCAATGGTTTATTTAATTAGAAAGTATTTTTCAACTCATTTAAACAAAGTGGGACAAAAATTAGGATTAACTCCAACGGGTAGTGTAGGAATGGTCGCAACAACTGCAAATATACTTGCGATGTTTGCCATTGTAAAAGATATGCCACCTAAAGATAAAGTACTTAATATTTCATTTGGTGTTACATGTGCGTTCTTATTAGGGGACCATTTATCTTATACAGCTAATTTCCAACCAGACCTCATACCAGCAGTTCTCATAGGAAAGATTTCGGCAGGACTTCTAGGAATTGCATTTGCTTATTGGTTAGCGGTTCCGAAAGCATTAGAACTGGAGCAGCTCGATCGGGAAGCTGGAATCATCGGTCCTGATGAATATAGGACAAAGGAAAAATAATATTTTATACAGGTAATTGTGTGAATAAGGGTAGAAGGGAGGAGGCGAGGACATGAAAAATAAAATATTCGGGAAAATAATGGTCGCATCCATTATTCTTGCATGTGTACTTCAATTCCTTCAGGATCTATTTATAGGAGATTCGGTTGTTTTAAGTAGTACAAAGATGTTTCTTCTATTACTTTCTCTTATATCTGCTTTAATTGTCGTTTCAATTTTCTCATGGAAGCCAAGCAATCATAAAGTAGATTGAAGCAGTCGTTGACATAGAGATAGGAGGAAATAAAAGTGTTTGACCATGAAAAAGAAGAAAAGAAAAGATTTATACAAGAATTTGTTCCGGGAAAACAATTAACCTTAAGCCATCTTATTGCGAATCCAAATGAAGAATTATTTCAAATGCTCGGTATAGAAAAAGCTGGAGCATTAGGAATAATGACATGTACACCAAGTGAAACAGTAATTATAGCTGGGGATATTGCAACGAAATCTGCCAATGTTCAGTTAGGATTTTTAGATAGATTCACAGGTAGTTTAGTAGTTGTAGGAGATGTTTCAGAGGTAGAAATGGCGTTAATCGAAATAAATAGATTTTTAATGGAAAACTTAGGATATACGCCATCAAAAATTACAAAATCATAGGATGAGACAGATGAACAATAAGGCAATGATAATAGGAGCCATTGATGCTGGGAAAACGACGTTAATTAACGAGTTAGTTGGCAATGATGCAAAAGCAGCAAAAACGCAAACATTGCAATACCATCAATGGATTGTAGATACTCCTGGGGAATATACAGAAAATCCGTTATTTTATAAAAATATAATGGCAACATCATTTCAAATGACACACGTTATATATGTACAAGATGCTACGACCATTAAAAATATTTTTCCACCAGGATTTGCAAGTGGTATTCCGAAATTATCGATTGGGGTTGTAACGAAGGCAGATGCAGAAGATGCTAATATTGAACGATCGATTGAACAGTTGAAAAAGGTGATGATACGTGGTCCCATTGTTGTAACGAGTGCGGTTCATAAAAGAGGCATCGATTATATTAAACCTTTAGTAAATTGTCGAACATACGAAGAAATGAAACAATTTGTGGAACAGACAGATGATGCATATTTAATTTACTTAGATAAGTAAGCCTTTACACAAAAAATGAAATTTGATATACTTTATACAGAAAAGTAAATTAACGTAGGCAAAGAAGCCATTAGGACTCTTATGAAAAAGGAGTCTTAATGGCTTCTTTTCTTTTTTGGGGTGAGGTGAGTAATTAAAATTGTCTAAAAAAGGTGAAACAATTATTAGTGCTGGCATAGATGTTGGTACGAGTACAACAAAATTAATTATAAGTCGCTTATCACTATTAAACGTAGCAGGTATATCACATGTACCACGAATTGAAATTGTTGATAAAGAAGTATTATATAAAAGTCCAGTATATCGCACACCATTATTAGATGACATCACAATAGATACAAAAAAAGTGGAAGAAATAATTAAACACGAGTATGAGATGGCAAAAATATTACCAAATATGATTGAAACTGGCGCTGTTATTATAACAGGAGAAGCCGCTACCAAAAATAATGCGAGTGAAATGGTGCATCATTTATCTAAGGAAGCAGGAGAATTTTTAGTTGCTACTGCTGGCCCGGATTTAGAAGGTATTATTGCAGCAAAAGGATCTGGTGTATTCCAACAATCAAAAGGTAATAAACAAGTGCGAGCCAATGTTGATATTGGAGGAGGTACTGCCAATATAGCGGTTTATCAACAAGAAACATTAGTAGGTACTTGTACATTACATGTTGGAGGAAGATTAATTGAATTCTCCGGAAATAAAATAATTTCGATTTCGCCACCAATTCAACGTTTATTACAGCAGAGGAATATCCTACTACAGGTCGGTGATTCTCGTGACAAACGAGAAGTGGATGAAGTAATTAATATATTGGTCGACACATTATATCGTATGTTAAAAAATGAACTAACAGATAGTGACAAACCTTTATTATTAGGTGAACGCCCAAATTGGGATATGCCGATAGATGTAGTTACATTTTCTGGTGGGGTTTCAGAGTGTATGTACCATTTAGAAACTGTAAAAAGTAATGCACAATACAATGATATAGGACTAATGTTAGCAGAAAAAATGCAACGTAGTGCCATTTTTGAAGACTTTATTGTTGAACCACCACTGGAAACAGTTCGGGCAACCGTTTTAGGAGCAGGAATGCAAACGACTGAAATAAGTGGTGCGACGATTCAAATTGATTCATCAAAATTGCCATTGAAAAATGTACCGATTATAAATCATGATTTTCAACAACAAATGGAAAAAGGACTACAGTTATTACCGAAAACATTTGAACAAGCAAAAAGAATTTTTGACACGGTTCAAACAGAAAGCAATTTTGCATTATCTTTAACGAATATTCCTTATGTAAAATTTCGAGAAATACAACTATTAGCTGAATTAATAAAAAAACTGATGGATGAACGAAATCATCCTACATTGCCAATTATATTAGTTGTAGAGTCAGATATTGCAAAAGTATTAGGGCAATCATTAATTGCGATGGATGTTCAACAACCTGTTATATGTATTGATCAAATTCATGTTGAAACAGGTGATTATATCGACATTGGGAAAGCATTAAAATCAGATGTCGTCCCGGTCGTTGTAAAAACATTAACATTCCATTCATCCAATCAATAATGAAAGGAGGATACTAGATGAAATTACAAATAAATCTTGGCGGGGAACATTACACATTTAAAAATTTAAAAGAATTATTAGCAAAAGCGAATGAAGAAAAATCAGGTGATCGCTTAGCTAAAATCGCAGCTGAAACCGTACAAGAAAGAGTAGCTGCAAAATATCTAGTAGCAGATTTATTATTACATGAAATAAGAAATGAACCATTAATAGATCCAGACGAAGATGAAGTATCTCGAATTATTGAGAATGATATTAATGAAAAAATCTATGGCGAAATTAAAAATTGGTCTGTTTCAGAGTTGAGAGAATATATTTTGCGCAATGATGTGGGAAATAGGGAGTTAATGCGTATAAGTCGCGGGTTAACTTCTGAAATGATCGCAGCAGTATCGAAATTAATGTCCAATTTAGACTTAGTTCATGCTGCAAACAAAATAGAGGTTATTACAACATCTAACATATCGATTGGCCATAAAGGAACACTTAACTCACGGTTACAACCGAACCACCCAACAGATAATATCGATGGTATTATTACTTCGTTAAAAGAAGGATTATCTTACGGGATTGGAGATGCTGTTTTAGGTATTAACCCGGTAGATGATTCGGTTGAAAGTGTGAAACGAGTTTTCCATGCGACAAAGGATTTCATGGAAAAATGGGAAATCCCAGGACAAAACAGCGTTTTAGCACATGTTACGACACAAATGAGAGCGATTGAACAAGGGGCACCAGCAGATATGATTTTCCAAAGTATTGCTGGAACAGAAAAGGCGAATAGATCTTTCGGAATTTCGGCTGAGCTTATCGGAGAAGCAAATCAATTAGCGAAAGAACAAGGTACAGGAACAGGGCCAAACATGATGTATTTTGAAACAGGTCAAGGATCTGAATTATCTGCTGAAGCCCATTTTGATATTGATCAAGTCACATTAGAATCGAGAAACTATGGATTTGCTAGACATTATAACCCTTTTATCGTTAACACAGTCGTCGGTTTTATCGGCCCTGAATATTTATATGATAGCAAACAAGTAATTCGTGCAGGATTAGAAGATCACTTTATGGGGAAAATGCACGGACTTCCAATGGGAGTAGATATTTGTTATACCAACCATATAAAAGCAGATCAAAATGATAATGAAAACCTAGGAGTACTACTAACGGCAGCAGGTGTTAACTTCATTATCGCTGCACCAATGGGTGATGACGTTATGTTGAATTATCAATCTATGAGTTATCATGATGTAGCAACTTTATTAAAAACATTCCAAAAAAGTCCTGCACCAGAATATTTAGCATGGCTTGAAAAAATGGGGATTTATGAAAACGGTCAATTAAGTGATCGTGCTGGAGATTTAACTATTTTTGATTAAATAGGGGGTGAAATTTTTGCAACCAGATAAAGTGCAAGAAATTGTCAAACTTGTCATGGAGGAGATAGGTAAACATTCGAATGAACATGACCAACAGGACAAACAAGTAGATCAATGTAAACTTCAACCAAAACATGAACAACGTGAATCAATACCGAATGATGAACCAGTGATAAGTTTATACGGTGGAACTGATAAGCAACAAATTGATAGTGAAATTAATCCTAATAACTACAGTACGATCATTCCATTATATAAAAATAAAAAAGAAGATGTAAAAGAAAATCGAGTAATTGAGGATGAAAAATACTTCTTTAATCATAGCGGGGAAAGTTTATTGGAAGATCGATTAATCGATGTACCTGGTGAGTATATTCAATATACCCCTGCACGAGTTGCAGTTGGTAGAGCAGGATCACGTCCGAAAACATCGACATTATTAAGATTTCGATTTGACCATGCTGCAGCAGTAGATGCGGTATATGGCGAAGTAGATCAAGAGATTTTAGACCGCTTGGATTTGTTTACGGTATATACAAAGGTAGAAGAAAAAGAAGTATATATACGAAGACCTGATTTAGGAAGAAGACTGTCGGAAGAATCAAAACAATTAATTCGTGAAAAATGTATGCACAGCCCGACAGTGCAAATTATTACCTCGAATGGTTTAAGCGCAAGTGCCATAAATGAAAATTTAGAAGATGTGTACTTATCTTTACAACAATCGTTAAAAAACTTGAATATTCAAGTTGGTACATCCTTTTATGCACATGAAGGAAGAGTAGGTTTAATGGATGATGTAGGTGAAGTATTACAGCCGGAAGTTGTGATTAATTTAATTGGAGAAAGACCTGGATTAGTATCGGCAGAATCGATGAGTGCCTATATTTGCTATAAACCACACCATGGCACAATTGAATCGGACCGAATGGTGATTTCGAATATTCATAAAGGTGGAATCCCACCAATTGAAGCTGGTGCTTACCTTGGCACAGTGGTAGAAAGAATTTTAAAACATAAAGCAAGTGGTGTGAACTTGATCCAAAAAGAAGGGTAGTGGATATGTTGTTTGATGAAAAAGTATATGCAAATATTTGTTCGATGCAACTTATTCCAAATGTAAGTAAATCATTAAAAGAAAAATTACAATTAAAAGATAACCAACTGAGTGTAGGGATAGTTACATTAACATTGGATGATGTTGGTTATGTCGCTCTAGACGAGGCAACAAAAGCATCTGATGTATCCGTAGTTTATGCAAATAGCTTTTATGGAGGTTCAGATTATGCCTCCGGTCCATTATCTGGAGAGTTTATCGGGATTATTGCTGGTGACTCACCGGAAGAAGTGAAAAGCGGATTAGATTCTATCAGACAGAATGTAGAGTCAACATTATATTTTGAAGCAATTCAAGGAAATTCAGCACATGTAATGTTTGCAAAAACAATCTCTAGTTGTGGCACATATTTAGCAGAAGAAAATGGCGTACAAGTAGGGCAGGCATTAGCATATGTCATTGCTCCACCTGTAGAAGCGATGGTAGCTGTAGATGAAGCATTAAAAGCGGCAGATGTTGAAATATGTCAGCTATTTACACCGCCGACAGAAACAAACTTTGCTGGGGCAATATTGAAAGGAAGTCAATCTTCATGTGAAGCGGCTGTTCAAGCATTCCGACAGAAGGTATGTCAGGTCGCTACAAACCCATTAGCGTATTAAGAAAGGAGTGTATATATGTCACAAGCAACCATTTACGATAAAGATTTATTAGCTTTACAAGAAATGAGAACTGCAGTACAAAAAGCAAAAGAAGCACAAGCGATTTATCAAACATTTACTCAAGAACAAGTAGATGCAATTGTCAAACATGTCGCAGAAAAGGCATATGAGGCGTCTGAAACATTAGCTGAATTAGCAGTAAAAGAAACGAAAATGGGAGTCGTAGAGCATAAAAAAATTAAAAATGAAGTTGGCTCCAGAGATGTATATGAAAGTATTAAAGATTTAAAAACGGCCGGTATTGTTCGAGAAGATAGAACAAATAAAGTTTTAGAAATTGCCGATCCATTTGGAGTCGTTCTTGCGATTATTCCGACGACAAATCCAACGTCAACTGCATTTTTTAAAACATTAATCGCTTTAAAGACGAGAAATGCTATCGTCGTAAGCCCGCATCCCTATGCAGTGAAGTGTACAAAGGCTGCATTAGATGTTTGTAGAGAAGCGGCAGAAGAGGCAGGAGCTCCTGAAGGTTTAATGCATATTTTAACTTATTCTTCGATGGAAGCGACGTCGCAAGCGATGAAACATCCAGATATAGATTTAATTTTAGCCACTGGTGGTGGCGCGCTTGTGAAAGCGGCATATAGTTCAGGTAAACCAGCATATGGGGTTGGACCAGGAAATGTTCCAGTATACGTAGAAAAAAGTGCAAAATTGGATGTAGCAAGTAAACAAATTATTGATAGTAAATCATTTGATAATGGAACCATATGTGCAACAGAGCAAGCAATTGTTGTAGATGAGGCAATTAAGGAAGCCTTTATCAAAAAAATAGAGCAACAAGGGGCATACATTTTATCGCCAGCGGAAAAGGAGAAGATGGAAAAATTAATTTCTCCCCAACCAGGTCGAGTGAATCCAGCAATTGTAGGTAAAAGTGCAAAGTACATTGCTAAACAAGCTGGAATCCAAGTGCCGGACAATACTCGGGTAATTATTGGATTAGAAACGAAAGTTGGGAAAGATATTCCATTTTCATTAGAAAAGTTATCTCCTGTATTTGCTCTTTATATTGCTAAAAATGTCGAGGAAGCAAAAAATATTTGTATGGATTTATTAGATTTAGGAGGCCGGGGACATTCATTATCCCTTCATACAGAGGATGATCATATTGCCCGAACATTTGCGATTGATATGCCAGTATCTAGAATGCTAGTAAATACGATGAGCTCTATCGGTGCTGTAGGTGGTACAACAGGATTAAAACCGTCGATGACATTAGGCTGTGGTTCCTTCGGAGGGAATATTACATCAGATAATATTTCGGCTGAACATTTAATTAATATAAAACGAATGGCTTATGGAACAAAAACAGTGGAATTACCAAAAGAAACAACGACGAATGAAGATCTTTTTGACGAAGATGAAATTAAAGCAACATTAAATGCACATATTTCCAATCAATTGGATCAAGCTTTAATTGAAAATATTGTAGAAAAAGTAATTAAAAAATTATCATAAAAACAATTAGGAGGAATTTATTATGAATAACGCAGGTACAGCTTTAGGAATGGTAGAAACAAAAGGATTAGTTGGATCAATCGAGGCAGCAGATGCAATGGTGAAAGCAGCTTCAGTAAATTTAGTTGGAAAAGTACATGTTGGTGGCGGAATTGTTACTGTATTAGTTAGAGGCGATGTAGGTGCAGTGAAGGCTGCAACGGATGCAGGTTCTGCAGCAGCAGAGCGTGTTGGAGAATTATTATCTGTACATGTAATCCCTAGACCACATAACGAATTAGAAAACATTTTACCGACAACAGAAAAATAAGAAAAAGGATGTATGTAGATGAATGAAAAAACGATTGAGCAAATAGTACAACAAGTAGTTGCCAAATTAAACAATAATTCATCTGAATTAACACCTGAAGGGCCAATTCCTATTGGAGTCTCAGCTCGTCATATTCATCTTCAGAAAGAACATGTAGACATCCTGTTTGGTAAGGGATATGAACTAACTAAGAAACAAAATTTATCACAACCTGGTCAATTTGCAGCGAACGAAACATTAATGATTGCTGGACCTAAAGGAAGCATCAATCGAGTGCGAATTTTAGGTCCTGTTCGACCAGCATCACAAGTTGAAGTTAGTTTAACAGACGCATTTGCACTTGGTGTCAAACCACCATTAAGAGAATCAGGTGACATAAAAGGGTCAAGTCAGATTACATTAATAGGTCCAAAAGGGACGGTCCATTTACAAGAAGGTTTAATCATTGCACAGGCTCATATTCATATGAATCCAGAAGAAGCAAAAACACTTCAAGTAAGTGATGGGATGTATGTCAGTGTGTCTGTACAAACGGAACGTCCTATGACATTTCCTCAAGTGAAAATAAGAGTGTCTGATCGATATAAACTTGAGATGCATATTGATACAGATGAAGCAAATGCAGCATTTATTTCAACAGGAACTACTGGTAAAATTGTTCATTCTGAAGAACCGTTAAGACAAGTTTTCGTAAATGAAACAAAAGTTGAGGAAAAGAAGGAAGAAGTAGATAGTCGTTCTGTTATGTATTATGAAAAAAAATTATTATCGAAAGAAGCTCTAGAGAAAATCGATGCACAAACAATTCATGTCAATAAGCAAACAATAATCACCGCACTTGCTTACGATTATGCTCGAGAAAACGATAAAAAAATAAAAATGGTGTGAGAAAGCAGTGATGAAAGATGCAATTAGGACAAGTGATTGGGAATGTATGGGCAACTAGAAAAGAAGAAGGGTTGGAAGGTTTAAAGCTATTAATTGTTCAACCGCTTAATGCACATAATGAGCCAATTCGTAATCATATGGTTGCAGCAGATCGAATTGGTGCAGGGATAGGAGACAAAGTGCTTGTGACTAGTGGTGGTTCTTCTCGATATATATTAAAAGAGCGTACGATTCCAATTGATGCTGTCGTTGTAGGTATTGTTGATTCGACAGAGATAGAAAGAGGTGGAACATTTGAATAAGGCAATAGGTATGATTGAAACGAAAGGATTAATTTATTCATATGAAGCAGCTGATGCAATGATTAAAGCATCGAATGTGACATTAGTTAGCCAAAACTTAGTAGATGCAGGCATTGTTACGATTACTGTTGAAGGTGATGTTGGTGCCGTCCAAGCTGCTGTTGATGCTGGAAAAGAAAGAGTATTAAGTATGAATGGTCATTTACTTAGTGCCCATGTCATTCCACGTGCAGATGAAGCGGTATATCAAATGGTGAATCCTGCTGAAAAAGCAAAGAAACAACCAAAACAAAAGGCAAAACCAACAGAAAAGAAAAATACAAGTGAAAAAAAATAGGACAAAAGGAGTGAGGCCCCATTGTCTTTTAGAAGAAATAAAATAGCAGTAATTGGTGCTGGATTTACTGGTGCAACGACAGCTTTAATGCTAGCACAAAAGGAACTTGGTGATGTCGTTTTATTAGATTTACCAGATGTGGAAGATCCGACGAAAGGTAAAGCATTAGATATGTTAGAGGCTTCACCAATTCAACGATTTAATTCCAAAATTACTGGTACATCCTCATATGCGGATATTGCAGATGCAAATATGGTAATTATTACAGCAGGTATCCCGAGAAAGCCAGGTATGAGTAGAGATGATTTAGTAAATACGAATACAGGTGTAATGAAATCCGTTGCAGAACAAGTAAAACAATATGCGCCTAATAGCATTATTTTAGTATTAAGTAATCCTGTCGATGCGATGACTTATGTATGTCAAAAGGTAACAGGATTTCCAAAACATCGTGTTATCGGTCAATCAGGTGTGTTAGACACAGCGAGATTTAACACATTTGTAGCGGAGGAACTGAATATTTCTATTGAAGACATTTCTGGTTTTGTCCTCGGTGGACATGGAGATGAAATGGTTCCCCTTATTCGGTATTCTTATGCTGGTGGTATACCTTTAGAGTTATTAATTCCTAAGGAACGTTTAGACGCTATTATTGAAAGAACTCGAAAAGGTGGGGGAGAAATCGTAGCATTATTAGGAAATGGTAGTGCCTACTATGCTCCAGCTGCAGCAATTGTAGAAATGGCAGAAGCGATAATTCTAGATAAAAAGAAAATCTTACCTTCTATTACACTATTAAATGGGGAATATGGCTATCAAGATTTATTTTTAGGTGTTCCAACTATTTTAGGTGGTAATGGAGTGGAAAGTATTATTGAATTGCCTTTAACAGATGTGGAAAAAGACGGATTATCTATTTCAGCAAATGCTGTGAAATCAGTCATTGAAATATGTGATAAAGCATTATAAGGAAAAATCATTGCAATATTTCCTAAATTTTACTACAATGATTCGTAATGATATTCGGACGAATAATAGGTACCAATAATGGTTTAATAGGGAATTCGTTTAACGAAACTGTCCCCGCAACTGTAAGCATGGATAATCAATATAGATATACCACTGTTGAAACGGGAAGGTAATATTGATTAAGTGAAATGCGAAGTCAGGAGACCTGCCTTTATTCGTGGAAGCGATACTTTCTTCGGGGGTTGAGAGGTAGAAGCGAAATGAAATTATACAATATGTATAGTTGTTTTTTTGCTTCTCTTTAATCGAGGAAACAGTTAACATCCCCCAAAAAAGGTTGTTAACTGTTTTTATTTGTAAAGAGGAGGTACATCAAATGGGTAGTAACGGAGTAAAACAAATGAATGAATCACCAATACTTTTATACGAATCGAATAATAGGAATGAGTTTTTATATTTTGATATTCATGATAAAAATTTATTACAGGCCTTAGCAACAGAACGATTGGACCGTTTATATATCGGAATCAACGAACAGTTTCTTAAGGCTGTAAATGATTGTAATGAATGGAGTTTATATCAAATAACTTATGCCATCCGTAATTGTTTTTCCATTCAGAAACATACAAATGACCCTTCAGAAACATTGTCAGCCGTTGGTCTTCTAAAAAGAATTGTATCTTATAAAACTCGCAAAAATATTAAATTTATTTATAAACAACATCCGCAAATTGAGCAACAAGGGATGAAAACTTTTAAAAATTTAAATAGTTCCAATATAACGATTAACCTAGCAACAGTTACGGAACAAAGCCTTAAAATATTTCCTGATTTATTAAAACAGGCTTTTCATCAAGCGGTGTGGAATGACGAGACGATGGATCATATTGTTGTGAAATTAATAAGTGTACCATTAATTGAACGAAAATTAGTCATTCGATGTATGATTGATACATTAAAAGAAATTGAGGAAACAATGCTACACAATCGAGAAATGACGATTTTAATACGGAAAAAAATTACGAATTCCATGTATACCATATGTGATATTCGTGACTATGCACCAGCTAAACAATTATTAGAATATGATCATCGATCTGTCATGGAACATATGTTGGAAGCATCAGAAGATCGATCACTATTACTATCCATCTAAATAGTATAAAAACAGGAATATACCTCTAGGGATACGCTTTTTAAAAGCTAACTCTAGAGGTCTTTTGTATGTTAAAATAAATCATAGATAATAAATAAAGGAAGATAATATAATGGCAAAGACAAATGCTCCAGTTAAAAAGAACGAACATTATACGGTTACGTTTACCGATTTAACACATGAAGGAAATGGTGTCGCAAAAATAGGCGGGTATCCTATTTTTGTACCTGAGGCACTTCCAGACGAAACCGCAGAAATTCGTATCGTGAAAGCAAACAAAAAATTTGGTTTTGGAAAATTAATCGAACTAAAAAAACAAAGTGAAGGAAGAACAACTCCACCGTGTCCGGTGTTTTATAAATGTGGCGGATGTCAATTGCAACATATGTCTTATGAGATGCAATTAGATATGAAACGTAGCCAAGTTACCAATGTGATGCACAAAGTTGCTCATTTACCAGATGTACCAGTCCACCCTGTATTAGGAATGGAGGACCCTTGGCATTACCGCAATAAAATACAATTGCCTGTTGGAGAAAAAGATGGAGAAATCATTTTAGGATTTTATCAACAACGCAGCCACCGCATTATTGATGATATGGAAACATGTTTAATACAAAATAAAACAGGGGATAAGCTCGTTCAAGGTTTACGCAAACTTTTAAATGAACTAGGAATGGAAGCATATGATGAAAAATCACATCGTGGAGTGTTACGACATGTCGTTTTACGAACGGCTTATGAAACGAATGATACGATGCTCATTTTTGTGACAAAAACAGCAAAACTTCCAAACAAAGATGCACTTATTGCACGTATTACAGCACAATATCCAGAAGTGAAATCTATCGTCCATAATGTAAATCCAGATAAAACGAATGTCATTTTAGGGAAGAAAACAACAACGATTTATGGGGAAGATCATATTATTGACTCTATCGGTGATATAAAATTTAAGATTTCTCCTAAGTCCTTTTTTCAAGTGAATCCAACGCAAACGAAAGTGCTGTACGAAAAAGCGCTTGAATATGCAGATATTAATGAGCATGATGTAGTTATTGATGCATATTGTGGTATTGGGTCTATTTCATTATTTTTAGCGCAAAAAGCGAAAAAAGTGTATGGAGTAGAAATTGTTCCTGATGCAATTCGTGATGCGAAAGAAAATGCTGCATTAAATGGTTTAACGAATACGGAATTCGTCGTTGGAGAAGCAGAAACGGTGATGCCAGAGTGGAAAAAAGCTGGAATTGAACCAGATGTCATCGTCGTTGATCCACCCCGTAAAGGGTGTGATGAAACATTTTTACAAACGATGTTAGAGATGGACCCCAAACGAATTGTATATGTATCATGTAACCCATCAACATTAGCGCGGGATTTACGTATATTGGAAGATGGCGGTTACCGTACACAAGAAGTGCAACCAGTAGAAATGTTTGCTCATACAAATCATGTGGAGTGTGTGGCGTGGATGTCTAGGGAATTGTCCCATTAAAATAAAGTCTTACGATTTAAAATAAAGTTTTACTAAAAATCGAGTCTTTTTCCTGTGGATAGTTAAAAAAAACATTTACTAATGTAAAGAAAAGCAAGGCTTTTTCACCTGAAATGAACGGAAGAAATTAGGAAGAGAGTGAGGAGTAAGTGCAAACTTATCACCTTGCTCTTTTTTTGTTTCTAATCCTATTATATCAAGGTTTATAGCTATTTATTCCAATTGATTTCTCTGATATGTTCGAGCCTTTCTGAGCCGATTCAACGACCGACAACCAGCGTTCTGTAACTCCTCTTATTTCCTAATTCTTTTCTCTATTATTTCGTAAAACATTATTTTAAAAGGGCAAAAAACGTGTGGAAAAACGGGAAGAAAAGGAAGAATATGGGTGAGGAAAGTGTTGAAAACGCTCTTTTTAGGAAAACATTATTATAACTGGAAACGGTGGAATAAGGGTTTGTGAGGGGTGATTTCGGAAGAGATTATTATGATGGCACAAGAAAATGGATTCATTTAAAAAGATAAGTCATGAACATATTTTTTACAATAAAAACTGTCTAGTGATGAATAGTTATGCTGAAATTTTTACGAAGAGCTGCCCCTACGCTTGTAAAAGCTTTGGGTGGTCTTTTTTGTGTGTCACTTTTTTTATGAGATATTGGAAAGGTATGTTCACAATTGCATCAACTATGAAGTGCGAAATAACATCGTATTTTCGACATATGGTAGAATTTACGTGATATGATAGAGGTGGAAGAAGGTGTCAAATGAAAAAGCAAAAAACAAAAGTAACATGTATCGGTCTTGATGAAAACGGAAAAGGAATTGTAAACATCAAAGGTAAGGAGTACTTTGTTTCCAATTTACTCCCGAATGAAACAGCAATTGTTGAAATGAAAAGAACAAAATATAGAACATTTATTGATGTGGTAAAAATAGAAAAAGCTTCAAAAGATAGAGTACAAGCCCCGTGTATTCATTACGGATATTGTGGTGGTTGTCAACTTCAACATATGTCCCAACAGGCTCAAGACAATTTTAAACAGAAAATAGTAGTAAATCTCTTAAAATCATTTGGAAAAGTACAGCGTATTATTACGATGGAAGAACCATATCATTATCGAAATAAAGTGCAAACTACTTTTTCATTTGGAAGAAAGAAACAGATTATATCAGGTGTGTATCAAAAAAATAGTCACCGAGTAATAGATATGGAAAAATGTTTGATCCACGATCGAAAAGCAGATGAAATCATTCAAACGATTAAAGGCTTTATGAAATCGTTCAAATTGCTACCGTTTGATGAAGATACAGGAAGAGGATTTTTGAGGCATGTATTGATTAAAAGAGGTTTTGCCACGAATCAAGTAATGGTCGTTCTCGTTACATCATCCAAAATGTTTCCGGGGAAAAATAATTTTATAAAAGCACTGGTAAAAGCGCATCCAGAAATAACTACGATCGTTATGAATATAAACAATCGTAAAACATCCGTTGTACTTGGAAGAGAGGAAATTACTTTATATGGAAAAGGGTATATTGAAGATGTTTTATGCGGCAAAAAATTTCAAATCTCAGCAAAATCATTTTATCAAATAAATCCCGTGCAAACGGAAATTTTATATAACAAAGCAATTGAAATGGCGCGGTTAAAAGGAAACGAAACCGTAATGGATGCATACTGCGGTATTGGAACCATTTCTTTAATTGTGAGTGAAAAGGTGAAAAAAGTAATCGGGGTGGAGTTGAATAAAGACGCTGTACGTGATGCGATTAGAAACGCAAAGAATAATCAAATAAAAAATACACGTTTTTACGAAGCAGATGCTAGTGACTTTATGGTGAAACTTGCTCATGAAAAGAAGAAAATAGATGTCGTCATGATGGACCCACCAAGAGCAGGTAGTGATCAGAAATTTTTATCTTCTCTTATAAAACTATCACCGCAAAAAGTAGTATATGTTTCGTGTAACCCAGTTACAATGAAAAGGGATTTACATTATTTAACGAAAAACGGCTATAAAGTGGAGGAAATTCAACCGGTAGATATGTTTCCACAAACTTCGCATGTGGAGTGTGTAGCGTTATTGACGAGGGAATAAATATTGATACAACAAATAAAGAAAGAACATCTATTTTGTCAACTCGGCGAAATGGGAGTTTCTTCGTTTTGGGGAACAAATCAAGAATGCCTGAAAAAACATTAGTCGACTAGACAGAAGTAATAATCAAGGAGCGAGTGGATAAATCAGATAATAGAGTTAAAATAATCAATTAATATGCTTGAATACGGTATAATAAAGACACTATGTTAACTTGGTTATATATTGAAAATGATTGTATATATTAAAAAATAAGAGGAGGGTATAGAAGTGGCTCTGCACAATAAGCTTGGTATTAAGCATTCAGTAGAACTAGCACGTGTCGAGGAAAGAATTAGTAAGAAAAAGGCAATTAAAATGTATGAAACAATTTTTTTTGATACATTAGAGGCCGGGACTCTTAAAGCACTGTCACAGATTCATCAGTATTTGTTCGAGGATATTTATGAATTTGCTGGAAAAGTACGTGATGTAAATATTGCTAAAGGCAATTTCCGTTTTGCTCCCGTGATTTATCTAAAAGACGCCCTCCAAAGGATTGAAAAAATGCCACAATCAACTTTCGATGAAATCATTGAAAAATATGTTGAGATGAATATTGCTCACCCTTTTAGGGAAGGTAATGGAAGAAGTATGAGACTTTGGCTGGACCATTTATTAAAAAATGAAATAGAACAAGTTATTGATTGGAGTAAGATTTCCAAAGAAGATTATCTGTTAGCCATGGAAAGAAGCCCTATAAAAGATGTTGAAATAAAGATTCTTTTAAAGAATGCCTTGACTGATAAAATTAATGACCGAGAAGTTTATATGAAAGGTATCGATGCAAGTTACCATTATGAGGGGTATAACCTTTATGAGACTGAGCATTTACAAGATGAGTCTTAAAGGTTCAAACTAAAATTTATCCAGATTAATGTGAATGAATTATACGGTATTAGAACGGAAACAAATATATTAGATAGTCCAGCTATAATTAAAGAATGGGGTCTACCTGAAAATATCATTCTTATCTCAGGAGACGGCCATACATGGATTGCATTGGACTACAGGGAGTATTCGAAAAATCCGCCTGTTATTTTAATTGATGAAGATGTTGCAGGTATACAAACACTAGCAGCAAATTTTGAAGACTTTATTAATGGACTGACGTTAGATGAACCAATGGATTGGGCCGATTATATCCTATATGAAGTAAGTTTACCAGACGAAACAACTAAGTTAGCTATTGCAGCAGAAGTACGAAATGGTCGAACGAATGAAGAGATACGCAAGGAAATTGAAAAGGTTATTGCCACTGGGAAGACTAAAGAAATGGAAGCCTGTTTTTCACAGTTAATCCAGCTCTATGATGGTGAACTAGAATTGTATATGATGGAGCGGATTTTTGATCACCCTCATAATAGTATCAGAGAAATAGTGGCAGAACATTTAGCAGCATGTGCAATAAGAGGAGAGGCTGAATTTTCATCAGAAAAGATGGAAGAGTTATTGGTGATGATGGAGAGCAAGGAAGAGGATGAACATATACGATATTTAATAGGCTTAGGTTTGGAGAAAATAAGAAAAGGTGAATGATGGTGAGCATGACAAGTTATATCGGATTGAATGTAGAATTGCCAGTAAGAGAATACGAGGAAGAATCAAGAGAGAAAACATTGTATATTGGACAAAGCTTTTCGGATCAAGGATCGCTAGAAGAAATCCAAGAAACAAAGTTTCCGGAAAAATATGTTTATGAAGTGACATTTGATTGGTGGGGGCTAGAGCTCTCGCAATATCAAGATGAGGAAATGTATGAAGAAAATAAGCAGGCACTTCATTTACTTTGTGATCAAATGGATGCTTATTTACGTCCAGGCGAATATTTTTATTTATATACTTGTTGGATTGGGGATGAATCCAATCTAATCGAGGGAGAGATAAGCTTACCATTGAAAGATTGGTATAGGGAAGGAATGGAGTTAAGGGAACAAACCTTGATCCGTTTTGTTAAAAATGAGTCGTAAATATACTTTGAGTGGATAAATTGATTAGATATGTGATTGACCTGTTCCCACGAACGAATCATTAAGTCGACATGTCCCCGCATACGAGCCTTTCACTAAAATCGCAAATACATCCATTTTATCCATTCGTCCTATGTGGAGTGTGTAGCATTGATGTCTAGGGATTAATTTATCCTATAAAAAATAACATAGGTATCTATTCGATTGAATTTTAAATAGATACCTTTTTTGAATAAGATAGATCGGTTATAATAACGCTTTCCAATTACATTTAGCATATAATATTCGCATAATTGTTACACGTTTGAGCGATTCAGACACGGTATAAAAATAAGATAATGATCAACTTTATTTGAATTCCTTGATGAGCCAGAATTATATCGTTTACTAAAGGAAAACGTTTTGGTAATGTTTTTAGGTGATGGAAATTATTGGATACTTGGTTTAGAAAGGACTGAGTAGCTGATGGGGTTTGTTGCTTTTTTGAAACATAGTCAATAATGGATTGTACATCGTGTTCGGCATGTTCTGTTATGACAACTTGAAAGACAGTCATTCAAGATTATCCTTTTCCAATTTAGAAATTACTTCGTAAATGGTTTACCGTTATCATTTTCCGCAGACTTTAATCCAGCTTCAAACAAACTGTATTATTCAAATTTTTCT
This sequence comes from Pseudogracilibacillus sp. SO10305, assembly GCF_037072005.1. Classification (NCBI taxonomy): domain Bacteria; kingdom Bacillati; phylum Bacillota; class Bacilli; order Caryophanales; family Bacillaceae; genus Pseudogracilibacillus; species Pseudogracilibacillus sp. SO10305. The sequence continues at coordinate 66,140 of NZ_JAXHDE010000017.1, forward strand.
GTGAGCTTTTCGTATGTGGCAATACTCATTACTGCTAAATCCACTTTTCCATTCTTTGTAATGTACATAGGTTTTCCGCTCTCATGACAAAACTGTGATAATTCAATTCGTAAAGATTTCACAGAATGCTTTTTTATTAATTTCCTTCTGCAGTATATAAATTTACGTTCATTATTCCCATGCTAGATTCGGTTGGAACAACTGAAAGCATATAACACCAACTACAATGACGAATAAGTAGACTTTTTAGGGGAAATAAAGATATATAAATCCTTATTTTCCAAAGAGCATACGTTAAAATACTAACGTCTTTTTAACGAGAATACTCCTAACCGATATTTAAATCAAAGACTATTCATCCATTTTAGTTATAATTTTTTTCAATGTCGTATTTATATTAATAAGCGCAATAAGAATAAAGCCAAGCATGATAAATGTTACAATTTCTCCAGTAAAGAAAGCAAGGATACCTAACATTAAAGCATATAATGAATATAGTAGGTAGTTCATCTGTATTCTCCTTCTACGAAAAAGTCTATTTAAAATTATTTGTATTATTGCTTAGTTTATCATATGGATATTATTACAAGAAGATATATAAAATTTACAAGTGTAGTTGATAAAAATTTCTGATCATAATTTTACAAATTTCTATAATTTGGAACAAAAAATCCTACCAAGAATAAAAGTAGAAACTCATTTGTAAAGTGCGTAGCCAACATATTGATTTTTGTATCTTTTGCATGTAAAATGGAGATAGATAATAAAAGAGAAGTGCGTCAACACTTCTCTTTTGCAGCCACAGCCGTACAGGTAGTGGTTGTCACAAAAGTTTATTTTTGAGAACCACCCTTACGCTTGCGACGGCTTCGGGTGGTTTTCTCGTTTTTAAAAAGAATTTTGTGAAATACATACGCACTAATTGCACGAATGATTACTTTTAAAATATCTTTTAAGAAATCGAGTAGTATTTCCATGGCTATCACCTCCCTTATCTTGTGAGAGAAAGGGACATTGTGACAACCAAGCACCCATATAACTTAGACTGCATGTTTATAATATCATATAAATTATGCTAAAACAAGAACGTATGTTCGTGTGTTGTTTTGTGATGGTTGACTTATCTTGAAAAATAGAAATATTTATCCCTGCACTTATGCCACTAATCTAACAATAGTGCAGAGCATATTTTTTATAACTAAATATAAAAAATAATAAACATGGGATCAGAAAACGATTTTGTTCCCATGTTTATTTTAAAAATAAGTTTAAATAGTGATGCTATAGCGCTCTTAATTGATTAAAAATAATATTAACAATATTACTAATGGGATTAGTGCCCATAGATATGTATAATGTATAACTTTTTCTTTATTCTTATTAAACATATTAAGCAAGGATAAGATAAAAACAAAGTATAATAAGACAAAAAATACAATGCCGATTAAAATTAAAAAGGATTCAACTTTTGAGGTAACTGAAAAAGTATTATAACTTATTATAAAAATTATAAATAATAGAGATGAAACACAAAGGGTAACGAAAGGTAATTTACTCCAACATTTATGTTTCAGTATAGTTTTATTTACTTTAAATTGTAGACCTATGACTATATAAAAATAAGATATGATAATAAAAAATAATCCATTACTTAAATATAGCATATGCTTGGGATTTACCGGTAAACCATATTTATTTAAAAGGAAATTTAGGAGTAGCAATATAATTAAAAAAATAATACTTAAAAAAACTTGCAAAATTCTTACTTTTTTATAATAAATCATAGAATATTATCCTCTATTAAAATTTTGAATTATTACTATAAGCATAAGGTAAGTCCATTATTACATAAACCATTCAAGAAAAATCATTTATGAAAAATGTAGAAATAAATATTAATAGATACATAATTGCAGCTGACAGTGAATAATAATAAGCTCTTTCTTCACGATGATATAACCATAGTTCCACAAATGTAATACATTCTACTAGGATAAGGAATAGAAAAATAAATCCCGGAATAAAGGGATAGTAATCATGATCTGCAAACATATTTAAAAAAATTAGGCCGAAAACAAGGAAACTAATGAGTAAAATTATTTCTATATTTAATAATAGTTTATTTTTATTTTTCGAAAATATATGCAGTCTAATTTCCTTTATATGTAACTTTCTTTTTAATATAAAATGACTAATAAGAATGTATCCCAACAAAATTATTATCAAAAAAGTAATAAAGGTAATCATACATATTCCTCCTTTATTTCCGCTTCCATATACATGATCCCAGTATAACATAACCTAACACACGAATAATCATTTAAAAAAATATAAAAATCTTCGCCTATCCATTCATAGACGAAGATTTTTTTGAATGTATAAGATTAACTTTTTATTAGTGAGTCGTTATCAAGTGAATCCTCAGATAAAGATGCCTTCTTGATGGAAATAATGGCACAACCTAGTGAAATTAACACTAGAACAGCCCCAACACTTGCTAAATTCATGACAGAACCAGTCGCTGTTACAACTGTTGCACCAACACCTGAACCAATTGAAATACCGATTTGTAATGCTGACGTATTTAAACTTTGTTGAATATCAGAAGTTTCTGGTGCAATTTGTATAAGAAAACTTTGCAGAGGAGGCGTTAAAGCCCAACTTAAGCCACCCCATAAAATAATACAAAAAAGAAATAACGGGAAAAAGCCAGTTGTATATGGAATTAGAAATAGGATTACCGCAAAAGAAGACGTAACGAATAAAATTGCTTTACTTGATCCTATCCAATCACTTAACCATCCTCCAACTGTATTACCGATAATGGATGCTACACCAATCATGACATAACAAATACTGATCCAGTACGAGTCCATCTCATATGTTTCGATTAAAAATGGTGTCAAATATGCATAAAGCGTATAATGGCCTGCAAGCATAAATAGTGTAATGAGATGTGCAAAGTAAATTTTAGGTTTTCTTAATGATTTTAATTGTGTTTTTAATGGTATCACCTTTTCGACAGGCATTTTTTCAAGTAATGTATAAATAAGAATCATCGATAAAGAAGATAGAATGGCTATACCTAAAAATACGGCGCGCCAACCAAATAAATCAGTTATAAAAATCCCAATCGGTACACCTATAACTAAGGAAGAACTAAGCCCTGCAAAAATGATACTTAATGCTTTTGCACGGTGTTTAGGTTCAACTATTTTTGATGTAATAGTTAGCGACAAAACAATAATTAATGCTGTACTCATTGCTGTAATGACTCTTGCAATCATTACGAATAAAAATGTCGTACTAAAATATGTAGCAATATTCCCTAAAGTAAAGATGAATAATGCGATAAGATAAAGACGTTTTCTTTCTATTTTTGCTGTAATAGATAAAAGAACAGGTGCAGAGATGGCATAGACGAAGGCAAATACGGTAATGAGTTGTCCAGCTTTTGCTAATGATATGTGTAAGTCATCTGCAATACTTGGTAATATTCCACCAACAACTAACTCTACTAAGCCTACTGCAAATGCGGCTGCAGCTAATATAAATACTCTCCAGTTCATACACAACTACCTTTCTGTACATAATTTCTTTCATTTTGTACAGGCGATAATTGGCAAATAAAAAATCCTGATTACAAAAATGAAAGACAGATTTTTGTAATCAGGATGTATCGGCTCCTGGTAGAAACTCTCAAACCATATTATTGAGATTATACATGTCATATTCTTCAAATATATTAACATATGTCTTATTTACTGACAACACTTTTCTTATAATGTTATCACAGCACAGTTTTGCTGTGGCATTTTTCATTGAAAAGTTACTCTATAACGTTGCATTTCTAGAAAATAATGGTGCAATATTAAGAAAACCTTAAGAAATACATTCACTATTTCATAAGATTTAATCGTTATAATGTAACTAACCTTCAAAACAAAGGAAGGGGAAGAGGATGATTCACTCTGAATTGTTCAATTTATCGGCATAGATTGTGATACAATTTGGAGGTGAAAATAGATAAACAATGTGGTGAAGGGATGAATAAAGTGAATATTTTAGTATGTGATGATGATAAGGAAATTGCGGATGCAATTGAAATTTATTTGAAAAATGAAGGGTATAACGTATATAAAGCAACAAATGGACTTGAGGCGATTGCATTATTGGATGAACATGATATGCAGTTAATCATTATGGACATTATGATGCCAGAAATGGATGGGATCGAAGCGACGATGAAAATTAGGGAGGAACATCAAATTCCATTAATTATGTTGTCAGCGAAATCAGAGGATCACGACAAAATATTCGGTTTAAATATTGGTGCAGACGATTATATGACAAAACCTTTTAATCCGCTGGAATTAATTGCTCGAGTGAAATCAAAATTACGACGTTATACATCACTTGGTAGTATTGAAATGAAACAGCATCATTACCAAACAGGTGGTCTAATTTTAGATGATGAACAAAAAGTCGTGACAGTTGATGGAGACCAAGTCCATTTAACACCTGTACAATTTAATATATTGAGATTTCTTATAATGAATGCCGGTAGAGTATATTCTATTGAAGAAATTTATGAAAAAGTATGGAAAGAACCATCATTTCATCCGGAAAATACAGTAGCAGTACATATTCGTAAAATAAGGGAAAAAATTGAAATAAATCCAAAAGAACCGAAATATTTAAAGGTGGTGTGGGGAATTGGCTACAAGGTCGAAAAAATTTAGTCATTCCATTTTTATAAAAACAATTATATTTCTAATCATGTTAGCTTCTGTCGCAGGAGCAATTTATTCGGTAAAGCAAATTTTTAATGTAACGAATGGAAATGTAGAAGTAATTTTTGAAGATGAGTTTTTAAACGGTAGTGGTTTTCAATTAGAAAACGATCATATTATAGATGAATTAGCGCAACTAATTAATGAATACAAAAGTAAAGAAAATATATTAGAAGGTAATACAATTGATAAAGAGGAGTTGTCCTATCGAGTTGAAGAGGCACAGTGGGATAGTGATGAAGAAAATATAGACGATGCAACTTTAAAAGAGAGAATAAAAAAGGAAATGATTGCTGAGGATTTAGAGAATTATCAAATGATTTTAAAAAACCTTAAAAATCAAGAGGAACCGTTATATTACATAACAGATGGAAAGCATACATTTACAAATACAAAACAGACAAAAAAAGAGCAATTTGAAAAATACCCAGTTCATTATATTAGTATTGACGATGAATGGAAAATGCATCCACCTGAATTTGGAAATAATTATTCCTTTTACGCATACAGAGATGTTTCACAAACAATAAGTGCAGAAAATGTTACTTTTTTAGTCGGTTATACGGATAGTTATATTGATAATGCAGCAACAGAATGGGACACACAAAAGTCCAAAGCGATGAAACATATGTATTATCTGCTTAGCTTTGTTATCGTATTTATTTTATCTTTTTTATATTTAATGGTGACAACAGGAAGAAAGTCTTTTCAAGATGACACCGTCCATATGAATCCAATGGATAAATTGTATGTCGATTTAAATATCGCCTTTATTTTAATCGCTTCAATTGCTTGGGTTGTGGCTTATAGTGAATTTACGTATCGAATGGGAATAATTAATGGATTTGTATACTTTATTACATTGCCATATGTAGCGGTAGTTGTTGTGTTACTGTTATCTTTAATTAGACATATGAAGCATAAAACATTTTTCAAACATACAGTATTATATATCGTACTTCGTTGGCTTTTTACATTTATGAAAGATATGTATGATAGTGGTTCGACTGGGATGAAAATCGCACTCGTCGTTATCATTTATCCAATTATAACGGCAGCAACATTATTCTTTTTCCCGATTACAATTGGTGTGGCGGTTTGGCTTTCCCATAAAAAAGTAAAAGATTTTCAAAAAATTCAAGATGGAGCAAAAATAATGCGTGAAGGTAACTTGCAACATCGTATTGATATTGATGGCAAAGGGGAATTTGCTACACTTGCAGCAAATATTAATGGGATTAATGAAGGGTTCAAACAAGCAGTCCATAATGAATTGAAAAATGAACGAATGAAAACAGAGTTAATTACGAACGTATCACACGATATTCGTACACCACTTACTTCTTTAATTACGTATACAGATTTATTGAAAAAGGAAACAGACCCACAAAAAATGCAAGAGTATATTGAGATATTAGACCAAAAGTCAAAACGTCTAAAAGTATTAACAGATGATTTATTTGCAGCAGCTAAAGCTTCAAGTGGTGATATTCCTGTTGAAATACAGGAAATTGATGTTGTCGCTTTAATAAATCAAGGAATAGGGGAAGTGAGCGAACAAATTTCAGCAAAGGATCTTGTTTTCAAATTTACTTATCCGGAGGAGAAAATGTTTGTTAAAGCAGATGGGAAACTTTTATGGCGCTCGATAGAAAATATTTTATCGAATATATTTAATTATGCATTAGAAGGATCAAGAGTGTATATCGATATGAACTATAAGGACGAAGGTGTTTTAATTAGTTTTAAAAACATGTCCAAGTATGAGTTAAATATTACGGAAGAAGAATTAATGGAACGTTTTAAACGTGGTGATGATTCACGCTCTAGTCAAGGTAGTGGATTAGGGTTGTCGATTACAAAGAGTCTTATTGAAAACCAACATGGAAAATTTGAAATTAATATTGATGGGGATTTATTTAAGTCGATTATTTACTTGCCGGTAGTGAAAG
>NZ_JAXHDE010000018.1:0-57845 GCF_037072005.1 Pseudogracilibacillus sp. SO10305
TGATAGTTCGGATGAAAAAGAAACGGATACTTCTAATGAGAAAACTGAAACAGAAGAGACTTCAAGTGGTTCTGATCAAGATCAAGGTACTGAAAATGAAGATGCGGTATATGAGATTGGTGAAACTGTCGATGTAGAAAGTTATGAATGGGAAGTTCCTTACCAAGTGACGGTTAAATCAGTAGATGTTACTAGAGAGTACAATGGTGAAGATATTACTGAATATGTTGCAAATGCACAAGATACGAATAATTTTTTTGTAGCGGATACTGTTATAAAGAATACAAGCGATGAACCAATTGTACCTGGAGAGTACATTACTCCAAGACTTGGGGTTGATATGAATGGTAACGGCGAAAATTTTGTTTTTGAGTTATCTGAAGAAAAGCTTTCAAAAGAAATTGCGCCTGGTGAAGAAGTTGAATTAGATTTTGTGTTTCTAGAAAATTTAGCTCATGCTGATAGTGAAGGAAATTTCTACTTGCATTTTGAAGGATTCACGGATAACCAAAAATCTTATGTAGTACCAACTAAATAATAAGGAGTAAACATCATGAAAAAATTATTAAGCTTATTATGTGTCATGGGTTTATCATTCTTATTAGTTGCGTGTGGTGATAAAGCTGATGAGAAGTTAACTTCTTATAAGGAAGCGGTTCTAAATGAAGATTCATCAGCACTTATTTCACTAGTAGAAATGGAGGATGAAGAGCTCACAGAGGATGAAGCTGAGGCGTATTTTAAACTTATCAACGAAATGTATTCTAAGGAAGAATTTACTGAGCTTGTTGATAAGGAAATAGAACGAATGGAAGCTAAAGCAAAGTCCGGTGAAATTAAACCAGATTCTGATCTTGGATTTGAATTCTTACTAATTGAAAATGACGGTGAAGTAGAGTTAGAGATTCCGAGATATAAGATTGGTCTAGATTTACCTTCAAGCACTTATCAAATTACTGCTGGAGTAAATGACTTAACAGTAGAAAATCCACATGGTAATAACTATCAAGAAATTGGCGTGTATGTTCCTGGTATATATGAAATTAAAGGAACAGCAACAAAAGATACTGTTGAAGGAGACTACAGTATTTCTATTGACTTTACAAAACCAAAAAATGAACGTGCGTCTATAGACGGTAATATTTATAGCTTTAGAATTGATCAGGGTTATTCAAATACTACAATCAAAAAAGTATTTGTTAACGGTGAAGAAGTATCAAAAAATGAAAATGATATGTATAGTGTAAAACTAGATAATAATATGCCAACGATTAAAGCTTTAGTAGATTATCAAGGTAATGAAGTAGAGTCTGAAGAGGTAAAACAAGAACTCAAATATGTTGGTGTGAACAGTGTTCCTTTAGAAATTGATGAATCTAAAATTAAAGATTCAGAGGAAGATAATCTGGCCGAAAAAAGAGTAAATAATACAGTAACTCATTTGTTTGATAGTAGTGCAACTGTACTTTCACTCACAGAAGCTGATGCAGCTGTTAAAAAAGCGTTAATTAAGAATGATTTTGCGGATAATGATGTACATGCAGAGTATGAGAAGTTGATAGATAAGTATGCAGAAAAAGGTGCGAAGTTTGAATTCTCAGTACCAAAGTCTACGAAAGTAGGAAATGATAAGGATGATTTCACATATGAAGTGGAATCTGAATTAACGAAAGATGGTAAAACTGTCGATACTCTGAAATTTGAAATGGAATTTGTGAAAAAGAATGATAAGATGTTAATTAAATCTGTAAAAGAATTAAATTAATGAAAAATAAGCAGGTAGTTCAAATGTTCGATAGAATTACCTGCTTATTTTTATATAAACATTAATGTTATGTTTTTAAAAATATAATCAACAAATAAAAATTAAATGCTTAGAAGGTCAAATGAAAATGACTGCTAAAGAAAAATTGATAGAAAATTACTTGGAAAAACGAATAACGACTGAAAAATATTTTGATAATTATGTGCGGATATGGCGTGAGTTATAAGAGGAGGATAGAAAATTTAATAAGGAGAAGGAACAATTTAATGATTTAGGAGAGGTTGTTGATCGATACACTCTTTTTGCGGAAGATGTGATAAAATACGATTCCGTTTATTTTAGTGGGGAAGCTGTAGGCAGAACAGCTAAGAAGGTGTATGGTATTATTTTAAAAAAACTACGCATATGATATTTAGTTTGATATTATGTAATATTGAGCCGTTTCCACAAACGCAAGCTATAGCCGACATATTTCCACATACGAGCATTTTGTTAAAATTCGCAAATACATCAATTGTATCAACTCGTCCCATGTGGAGTTGGTGGCGTTACTAACACGTATAGATGAATAAGCATATTGATATTTGCATGTTCTTACGTTAAAATGTATATAGATAGTAAAAGAGAAGCGCACAAACGCTCCTTTTTGCAACCATAGCCGTACAGGCGGTGGTTGTCACAAGTTTATTTGCGGGAACCACCTTTTTGCTTGCTACAGTGCGTTAGGTGGTTTTCTCGTTTTTAAAAAGAATTTTGTGAAAAATGTACGCACTAATTGTGCGAATGAACCCTCTGAAAATATCCTTTAAAAATTCGAAGAACATTTCCATGATTATCACCTCCTTTCCTTATAGAAAAGAAAAGGTAACAAGTGACAACCATCCCCCCATATAACTTTAGCTACATCCCAATATTAACATTATTTCAGATTAAATGAACTTCTTTTTTACATCTAAATAAGGGAAATAGAAAGTGGAATATAGAGAAATAAACTAGGTAAGTTTAATTGTTATGAGTAACGCTTTATTTACAAGATGGCATGTAATTTTAATGGTCACCCTTTCGGATGCGGGCAACAGAAGAATAATAAAAAGTGAATCTGGTAATGTATAATTATTTATTTTGGGATGGTCAAAATTTAATTATATAATGATTCACTTTTCATTTGCGAAATATAATCATTCTCATTCTATAGGATACAAATTATATTCCCATTGATGTATGCATTCTTCTAGCATGTAATACGCTCGTTTGTAATTTGGAAGAATACGGAACACTGCTGTGTGGGAGCTTCTTCAACACTTTCATTCATTACGTCCATCCATATTTGATCTGCTTTGGGATCATAACGTTTTGTCAGTAGATTTCCATTTATAGTGATTATTTGATTTTTTCTGAATTCTTTTCCTCATTCATGAACGTTTTAATAGATTCTTACTTATTTTCTAATTTAAATAATGATTGTAACGGATTTAAATGTATATCTTTTGGCCCTTCCCGAGTAAAGAAACGGACGGTGTTTGCAGAAAGCCATTCCTCATTTCCTAAACCGAAAACACCTTCAGCATCGTTACTAGACAAATAATCTCGAACCATGATTGTAATTGATTGGTCGTTAAGTCTCTTGCCAATAAAACCGAACTTTGTTTTATAAACATTGTAAAAATAAGTTGTTTCCCCTAATGTAGCATGTCGATACTCGATTACTACTGATTGTTTTCTATAAGGATTATCAATTTCAGTATAACTATAATCTTGTAACAGTAAGATAAAACTATAGAACAACATGACAGGTATACTAATGAATAAAATAGAAGCTATCACAATAACTGTCCATACTTTAGAAAGTTTTGATTTAATGAGGATTATAATAATCATTACAATATTTATAACCAAAGGGAGTATATATCCTGTAGGTTTTAAAAATAGTAGAACATACCCTGTCAAATGCATGATGACAAGGATGAAGTTCATGATCCCTAAAGTGACGAGCATCCATTTTTCTTTTATCATAAGGTTCTCCATTCCCATTAATCTTTGTGAAATAATTTAATCATTTCTTCAACAACAATTGACCTGCTTGTTGTGTAAATTAATTTCATTATAAATGAAAGCTCAGTTACACATCAATCTTTATTACAAATTGCTAAAAAGATTGAACGCTTATTTTTCGTAATTAGTAAAATGTTTATAAAAGGGATTCTCAAATGTAAGTGAAACAAATATTGCCTAATAATATACTACTATAAATCTTATAGCAAAAGAAAGACAGTGCAAGATATTCATTGAAATAAATGTCGAATGAAAACTTGGTTGACAGAAAACTTTGCATAAGCGATTTAGCTGTTTCTAAATCAGAAACAGAAGTTGTTTAATGGAAAACAAAGTAAGCTTAAATCAATTGCATTAATAGTTAACATAAACGGCGAATTTATAAAATATTAATTTAGGAATTTTTTTGAGAATGAAAAAGCCGACTTCATTAAGGTTTATTAACTTCATATCAGTAATAGTATTACTACCGTTTTTTATATCAGGTGTGTTGTTAATATAATAGTTTTTTAAGTGACTTTATCAATAACTGTAATATTTTAAATTTTCGAAATATATTGACAATCATACCACTTCAAAGTATACTTTAATTCTGATAACTGTTAACAGTAAACATAATGAAATCAGATAATTCAGTCAAATTATATTGAGCTTAATTTATGGAATGGAGGAGTTTTAGTGCAATAAATTTTTATTCTATAGGAGGAGACAAAATCCTATAGACTCTACTTTAACTATTAAAATATTTATTTTTAAAGGGGAGTCGATAATAGTGAAAATCTGAGAGGAAGTGAATAGTTGAAAAAGGAAAATGATATGAATGTAATTAAATTACAAGATATGGGTTCCTTTTATATAGGAGGTCAAAAAATTACATTTACTGATAAAGAAGTAAGAGAAGTAATAATGACACCAGGTGGAGAACCGGTGAAGTTTGATTTAAACAATTCCTTTCATGTAGGTAATATGTATGTTCAATATTATATACCTTTGGAAATATGTAGTAAGTTTCCTTTATTACTTTGGCATGGCGGGGGATTGACTGGAGCTGTTTATGAGTCTACTCCAGATGGACGGAAAGGATGGCTTTCTTATTTTCTTACAAAAGGATGGATGGTTTACAATTCTGATGCAGTAGAACGAGGAAGGGCTGGATGGCTTCCATATCATTCAATTTTTTCTAAAGAACCATTACTTTTTCCAGAGTATTATCCATATAAGCTTTGGAGAATAGGTGAAGATGATTATGACAATGGGAATTGTACGCCTTATAAACATAGTAAATTTCCAATTGAACATTATGATAATTTAATCAAACAATTAGTCCCATCATGGATTGATTCTCATGAATCATCAATTAATGCTTATAAGGAATTAATCAAAAGAAATAATAGTAGTATCATTATTGCACATTCTCAAGGAGCTACATACGCATTTAAGGTAGCCGAGGAACTTCCTGATCAAATTAAAGCGATTATTGCTATTGAGCCAGGTATGGGAGGGGATCTTAAAAATGCAAAAAAATTAAAAAATATACCAATTCTAGCATTGTACGGAGATAATATTAAAAAAAGTGAACGATGGACAAAAATACTAAATCGTACAAAGGAATACTATGATGCTATTGAAAAGTCGGGTGGGAGTGTAGATGTTGTCATGTTACCGGACGAAGGTTTTAGAGGTAACTCTCATTTGATGATGATGGATAAGAATAATATGGAGATTGCAGAATATATTCAAAAATGGATTGAAAATCAATCCTTTATTAGTCAATAATCAGATAATGTAAAAAAAGAAACATGAGAAAACTATTATAAAATACAGTAAGGAGAAAGAGTATGAGTAGCATTATTTTAATTGTAACAGCCATCTATTTTCTTTTAATGTTAATTATTGGATTTTGGGCACAAAAAAAGACAACTTCATCTAAGGAATTTCTTGTAGCTGGTCAATCTTTGGGTTTTTTCGTTATGGCAATTGCAACATTTTCTTCAATTCAGAGTGGATGGGGAATGTTTGGCACAACCGGGACCGTATATGGATGGGGAATTCAAGCAATATTAACAGCTGCAATTTTAGCACCTCTTGGTTTTTTGTTAGCATGGGTCTTACTAGGTACAAAACTTCGAAAAATTGCAGACAAGCATCAAATTTATTCTGTACCGGATATTATTCGAGTTCGCTATGGTAATCGTGCTGCGCATATTACTGTTTCAATTGCAATGTTTATTGGTGCTGTTGGATATATGACGACACAGGTAGCAGCAACAGGGTTAATTATGTCGTTATTATTTGATATTTCTTTTAATGCTGGAGCTTGGATAGGAGCGGGCATTGTAGCTATATATACAATTGCAGGTGGGATGATAGCTGCAATATGGACAGATATGATTCAAGGTGTAATGATGATCGTAATGTCTATTGTTGTTTTCTTTATTGCCATGTCTAATGTAGGAGGTTGGGGAAATATGCTCAACACTTTATATACACATGATCCTGCCTTAGTATCTGTAATGGGTGTTATGCCATTAACTTGGGTGTTTAGTAATACTATTATGATAACATTTGGAATTGCTGGTCAACCACAAATGATCACTAAATTTCTTATGTTAAAAGATGTAAAAGAACTACGTTGGGGAGCTCTTGTAACAGGTATTGCATATTCAATTACGACTTTTTTTGCACTTGGTGTTGGTCTGTCTATGAGAGCTATGGTAATTGATGGAAAATTTGCAGAACTTCCAGATTATGATTCTGCTACCACTGCGTTTTTTGGGTCAGCAGATATTATTGCTCCTGTTGCAGCTGGCTTGGCCCTTGTTACTTTATTAGCAGCAATCATGTCTAGTGCTAGTAGTTTTATAACTATTGGTGCTTCTGCAATTATGAGAGATTTAGCTTCAGGATTAAATATCACAGTGAAGCGGGAGTTATTGTGGGGACGATTTTATTCTGCAATTGTTGTATTATGTTCACTTTTATTTGCGCTATATTTGGATCAAATAATATATCTTATGGGAGCATTTGGGTGGGCCGCTTTTGCTGCCGCTACATTTGGCCCAATTATATTAGGGATTTATTGGAGACGAGCAACAGGAATTGCTGCATTTTTGTCAATGTTTTTTGGGCTTTTATTTAACTTCATTTTGACAGTGATGACTTCTAAAGGATACATTACTACTCCAGATTATTTCTTTACGGGAGGAATAACGTTTGTTATAGGGGTATTAGTATTTATCATTGTATCTTATATGACTGAATCAAAAAAAGATCAGGAAAAGTTCGATAATCTTTATTTTGCGGAAAAAAATACAAAGGAGGCCCCTTAATTGAAGTTTAATAAAATAGATATATATATAAATATAATTGCTTTAATTTTTATTATGATGTTAATAGGTATGTTATTCAATATTTGGCAGTTAGTATTTTATACTATACCCTTACTTTCTATAGTTTTAATGTATCTTGGGGAAACCGATGAAATAAAACGTTTATTCTCGATGATCACATTACTAAGTTTCTCAGTCATTACAATGACAGTATTTATATGGGCTGGGAGTGGAATGACCCGTTTAGATGCAACATTTGGTGGCTTTTCGGTTGGTTCAGGTGTATTTATTTATATAATATGGCCTTTAATGACAGTTAGTGGAATTGTATACGCAATCATTCGGAAAGCATAATAATAAAATACAAGAATTGAGGTAAGTCTAATTGCATTTATACCTGATTGACGATATTATAATGCTAAATGGATAAATAAGGATGACAAATAATGAGGATTGTAAAATCAGAACCTTTATATAATCAGGTATATGAAGTTATTCGCCAAGATATTTTAAGTGGTAAAATTGGATATGGGGAACGTATTAATGAAGTGAAAATATCACAAGATTTAAGTGTGAGCCGAGGACCGGTTAGAGAAGCGGTGAGTAGATTAGAGCAAGAAGGATTACTCGAAAGGGACGAAAAAAATTATCTACATGTTTATAAGCCTAATGTACAAGACTTGGCTGATATTTATCAGTGTAGAATGATATTAGAGTCTTTTGCTGCAAAATTAGCCGCGAAAAATATGATGGAGAAAGATTTAAAACTTTTACGTAAACTATTAGAAAAATCAAGTGAATTAATTAATATTGAAACAACGAATGATAGTATTACAGCGCAGTTTTTAGATATAAATAGTGAATTTCATCATATTATAGTACATGCCAGCATGAATAGAAGACTCATAGGTCAGATTGATCAGTTAAGAAGTTTAATAAGACTGTACCGTAAATTTAATATTCATAATCAAGAAAGGCGTGAAATTGCACATAATCAACATTTAGAAATATACAGTGCATTAAAAGAGAGAAACGCATTACTTGTTTGTGAACTAATGAAAAAACATATTATATATGATATGGAAAGTTTAAAAAGAATGTTTCTAAAAGAAAATTAATCATATTTATTTAAAATATTATGTATATTTTTTAGTGTTAACAGTTGACAGTTGACTTTTAATGAGGAGGCGTGTAAATGTTTAATGAACATACAAAAGAATTATTACAAGGATTAAAGGTATTAGAGTTAGGTACTTTAATCGCCGGCCCGTTTGCAGGAAGAATATTCTCTGACTTTGGGGCGGAAGTAATTAAGGTAGAAAACCCCAATACAGGTGATCCAATTAGAAAATGGCGGCTTATGCATGAAAACACTTCATTGTGGTGGTATGTACAGGCTAGAAATAAGAAATCTATTACTTTAAATTTAAAGACTAAAGAAGGACAAGAAATTATTAAAGAATTGGCCAAAGAAACAGATATTATTATTGAAAATTTTAGACCTGGAAAATTAGAAGAGTGGGGAATTGGATATGAGGATCTTAAAGCATTTAATCCAAAAATTATAATGGTCAGAATTTCAGGTTATGGACAAGATGGTCCTTATAGTAAAAAACCAGGTTTTGGAAGTATAGGGGAATCTTTTGGAGGGATAAGAGAAATCACTGGATATCCGGATCGACCACCAACACGAGTTGGAATCAGTTTAGGGGATTCTGTGACGTCCCTATACGCGGTAATTAGTTCTATGATGGCAATCTATCATCGAGATGTTATTGGAACAAATAAAGGTCAATTGATTGACTGTGCTTTATATGAGGCTGTTTTTAGTTTAATGGAGAGCATCGTTCCAGAATACGATTATTATAAACATATAAGGACAAGAACTGGAAGTACATTACCTGGAATAGTTCCTTCTAATACGTATCAATGTAGAGACGGGAAGTATATTGTTATTGGTGGAAATGGAGACAGTATATTTAAACGATTAATGAATGCAATTGGTTATCCACAAATTGCAGAAGATTCGAATTATGCAACAAATGACCTACGAGCTTCAAAAGCTGAATATCTCGATGGTATTATAAATGATTGGACACTACAACATAGTTTAAAAGAAGCTAATGAAATATTAGATCAATTTGATGTTCCAAACGGACCAATTTATAATATAGCTGATATTATGAATGATGTTCATTATCAAGCAAGAGAAATGATTGAAAATGTTAGAATAGATGGATTAGGATCATTAAAAATGCCTGGTATAATGCCTAAATTTTCTGAAACTCCTGGAAGAATTAAATGGGCTGGTCCGAAATTAGGACAACACAATCAAGAGATTTATCAAGATATACTCCAGTACTCTGATGAAAAAATAAAACAATTAAAAGAAACTGGTATTATTTAATTGGGAAAATATAAAAGGAGGTAAAAGATAAATGACCATTAAAATTCAGGAAGTTATTACGCGAGACGGTTTTCAAATGGAGAAGAAGTTTATTCCAACAGAAACAAAGATTAAGTTAATTGATGAGTTAAGTGAATGTGGTTTCTCAAAAATTGAAATTACATCCTTTGTTTCACCAAAAGTAGTGCCACAGCTTAGTGATGCGGATATAGTGGCTCAGGCTATTAAACGAAATAAAGATGTGAGTTATGTTGCTTTAGTTGCTAACTTAAAAGGGGCGGAACGTGCAATTGATGCAAATATAGATGAAATTAACCTTGTCATGTCAGCAAGTGCTACACATAATATGAAAAATGTTAATCAATTACATGAACAATCACTTGATGGGTTTAGGAATATTATGAAATTGATAAAAGGTTCAGCGATAAAAGTTAACGGGTCTATTGCAACTAGTTTTGGTTGTCCATTTGAAGGCTCTATCTCGGAAGAATTAATTTTAAGAATTATTGATGATTATTTGGAAATGGGTATGAATAGTATCACTCTAGCAGATACAACTGGAATGGCAAATCCTGTTCAAGTTAAAAGGCTTGTAAATAAAGTAAAATTGGAAATTGATGAAATTCCATTATCACTCCATTTTCACAATACCCGTGGAATGGGGCTTGCAAATGTGTTAGCAGCAATAGAGGCAGGAGCTTCACAATTTGATAGTTCATTAGGAGGTTTGGGCGGTTGTCCATTTGCTCCAGGAGCAACCGGTAATATTTGTACAGAAGATTTAGTTCATATGCTTGATCAAATGGGTATAAATAATAGTGCGAACCTTGATCGTCTTATTAATATATCAAAAAAGTTACCTAATATTGTTGGAAGAAACGATTTACCAGGTCAGGTTGTAAAGTCCGGAAAAATAACAGATTTGCATGAATTTTAAAGTATAGAATAAACGTTAATATAAATCATCCCACTGCCACTATTTTATGATTGAAAATGAAAACAAGTGAATTTCCTTTTGAAAAATCATTCGAGATCCATTTAGATTTATAGATTTTACTATCTCTCAGCATTTAAAACAAATCGATTCAGAAAAAGTATAAGTCTATTGCTCTTATTGTCAAGAATTTAAAGTTTTTGAAAGACATTTTCTGCCCACTTATGTGTTGTTGCAATAACAAACATTTTATTGGAAAGAGTTTTTGAATTAGTTGGCAATGAAAATATCTCGATGATACGAATAACAGTGTTTTTTCAAAGATGAGAAACGAAAAAGTCATATGATCAAAACATTCATAATTAAGAAGTGATGATATAATGTAATCCAATTGATTATTATAGCATTTCATCGGAAAAGAGTTCATAACTAATTGTTTGTATACTTACCGTTTCATGCAGTTGAGCATGAAGCAATAATGAAACAAAAAGGGATATAAACAATTTCTTCGTTTAATAGTCTGGTGGAGAATGTTAAATAAATGATGAATTATCGGAATAACCATTGTAAAAATGTATTATTTTGGATTTGGATGGTTCACTACTTACTCATCCGTTATAAAGGAATTTTTATTATTCTAAAATTAAATACGAATTACTTTGAAAATGATTAATATTCACACTTAATTAATGTAACGCTAATGGTTCGATTTATAATTTTATCTAAATTTCTTGAATACTAATTGTCGAGCACTAGTTACGAATATAATTTCACATTTATAAATTAAAAGAGAAATTGCTTAGTGTGAAGGTAATTGAATTGTGACTTCACACTAAGCAAAATTTACAATTTGTCATATGTCTGTTATCCCGTTAAAATAATGATAGCAGTTAGGATAGTAACAAGACAATGTATTATATAGATAGTAGTAATGATGAATACACTAAGGTTTTACAGTTCCTGTAGAAATTGCAAAAATCGAGTTAATAATGGAATTACTTTTGATATATAATATTATCCTAGCATTAATATTTTAGTTTTCATCATTTAAAGGATTATTTCTATTCTTCCACGACATATTGTAATAATAAGGATAATGCTATACTCATTCCATTAGGAATACTATTGAGATCTACCCATTCTTCCCTTGTATGTGCACCGGATCCGATAATTGTTCCAATAGTATTTGCTAATATTCCTCGTGATAAAGGAATGTTAGCATCTGTTGAAAAGGGGCGTTGATCTATTGGACCATCATAATACCTTTTAATAATATCAATATTTTTTTCTGTCCATTGTTTAAAATTCTTTTCGTCAAACTCTCCTTTACCAGGTCTAATTCCCAATGTATCTATAGAAATCTTTTTACCTCTTTTTTCAAAGTTAGAGATTATTTGGTGAAATTTCTCTTCCATGATAGATAAACATTTTTGGCTAGAGGAGCGATATTCATAAAGTATTGTAGCTTTTTCAGCAATAGAATTTACGGTACTTCCTCCTTGGATATGACCTACATTAAATGTTGTTTTTTCTTCAGTTGGAACTGTAATATTATATAAATCTTGTATAAGTGATACCATCGTATAAATTGCATTGTCTTTACCAAAATCTAAATAAGAATGTCCTCCATCTTCATGAACAGATATTTTATAACGATAAGATCCAACTGGAACACTAGTACACTGGGACATATAACCATCGAATGAATAAAACTCATTAATTCTGTCTCCAAAGTTTTTAAAAATTGTTTTACAGCCCTCTAAATTACCAAGACCTTCTTCACAAGAATTAGCAATAATAAGTATGCCTTTGTTTAATTGGGGTCTATTTTGTAAAATAAATTTCGCAGACATCATTAGATTAACTAAATTAGCAGTATCGTCTCCGATTCCAGGGGCATAAAGTATATTATCTTCTCTTCTCATTGGTAATTCATCACTATCATCGAATACTATATCAGTATGAGCCATAAAGCAAACTATTTCTTTATGTTTATCACAATCAATAGCACAAATTGTATTTTTAGCTTCGTCTATCCAAACATCATTTCCACCTTGTTTAATAAACCATTGCTTACAAAATTCTGCTCGTTTTTCCTCATGATAGCTTGGTGCAGGTATTTTACCTAATTCCTCCAAAAGAGAAATAGCTTCTTGTTTATGTTCATCCACAAAATTTTTGATTATTTGTTCTTGTATCATTATTAATCACCTATCTCATTTTTTAACTTTTTGTTATCCGTATTTATCATTGGTTCTATATAATTTTCTAATCCCGCCAATCCCAGTATTAAAATTAAATCCCTTTGTGGGGCAAGAAATGCATTCGTAGGTTTAAACCATTCATCAGTTGTATGAACCTTTCCTTCCTCTCCTCCACGACCTATTGTAATTGCAGGAATACCCATGTTAATTGGTATATTGGCATCCGTACTACTTTCATTTCTAAGCTCCGGCTCAATACCAATAACATTCGCCGCTTCCCATGCAGCTTTTACGATGATAGAATCTTGCGATTGTGTTCCAGCTGGACGATTTCCTTTCATTTCAATTTCAGCAATTACTTCTTCTTTACTATCCCATTTTTTATTTTCATTTTTAACTTCTTGTTTCACTGCATTTTTCAATTCATTAGTTAAGCGGGTTAATTCCTCCTCGCAATCGGAACGTATATCAACCAACATCGAGGCTGATTCAGAAATAGTGTTAACAGATGTCCCACCTTCAATTATCCCGACATTGAATGTTGTCTTAGGGATTTTTGGTACTTGAAATTGAGAAATCGTATTAATAACACGACCCATTGCATGTATTGGGTTCGGTAAACCAAAGTCGGCGAAACTATGTCCCCCTGGACCTTTAAACGTTATTTGATATCGGTGACTACCAGTTGCAGTATAAACAATCCCTCCAGGTACTGGATTATCAATTGAAATGAATGCATCTATCGAATGATTTGAATTTCCAAATATATATTTAACTCCTTTTAAATCACCTAGACCTTCTTCACATACGTTTGCGCAAAAAATAATATTCCCTATAGGTTGAATATTCAGTTTTTTCATAGTTCTTGCAATAGTGATTAATTCAGCAACCCCTCTAGTATCATCATTAATTCCAGGACAATAATACACGTCGTCTTTTTTCTTTATTGTTAAATCAGTTTCAATAGGAAACACCGTATCTGTGTGAGCTGCGATCATAATTGTGGGACCATTTCCACTTCCTGGAATTGTCCCCATAACATTCGATACTTTATCAATTTTCACATTTTCTAAACCAATCTCTTCAAACTTTTCTTTGACATAATAAGCACGTTTTTCTTCATGATGAGAAGGTGCTGGAATTTCACAGAGTTCTAATTGTTCTTGCAGAGTTTTGTTGTCTTGCTCTTTTATAAATTGAAGTGCATTTATAATGTTTTCATTATTTAATAATTTTTTCATGTTTAATTTCCTTTCTATTATGAAGTAAACCCCTTAGACTTGATGTTATGGAACGAATTTGTGATTATTTAATATCCAATCATATGTGCAATGATGAGTATGATAGAAGCAATCGCGTACCATATCAATACTAATTTCCAAATAAATTTTAGCCATATTTGATAAGGAACTTTTGATAATACTAAAAATGCCATTAATGCTGCAGAATGTGGAAATATAAGATTTGTAAATCCATCTCCATAATTAAGGGCTAATATAGCCGTTTCAGGAGACATTCCAACAATATCGGCTACTGGAAGCATTACTGGCATTGTAACAACTGCCTGTCCACTACCAGAAGTGATAAAAAAGTTAATTACAGTGTGCATTAATAACATACCTGGTGCCTGTAAAAATGTTGGGATATAATTCATGCCTGATGATACAAAATGTACAACTGTATCTAAAATATTACCATTAGTAAGAATGATAGAAATAGTCCTAGCAAGGGATATTAAAATAATTGCTCGAACTACTAATTTACCTCCATCAATAAAATGATTACACATTTCGTTTAAACTCATTCCATAGATAATTGCGCCAAGTAGACCCAATACTAAAAAGAATGCTGACATTTCTTGGAATCCCCAACTAAGTTTAGTAGCTCCATAAACTAAAATTATTAATGATACAGTAAAAACAGATAAAACAGCTATATGTCGTTTTGTTAATTTCTCTTCATGATCTTGAATATCCTCTGAAGTCACACTTGGTTTTATTCCATAAACGTAACTGTAAGTTGGATCTGCTTTTACTTTTTTCGCATAGCTTAATAAATATGCGATTGTTGCAGCCGTAATGGCAAAAAATCCAATTAATCGAAAGCCAAAACCGTGAAATAATGGAAGTCCCGCTAATTCGTTAGCTATACCCGTAGTAGATGGATTTAACATACCAGCGATTGGCCCCATTGATGCTGCTAAACATACCATAGCCACACCAACTATTTCGTCATACCCTAATTGATAAGATAATAGTAGAGCTACTGGTACAAATGCAATAAATGGGTTATATCCCATTGGAGAACTGAGAACAGCAATAACAAACATAATTAATGCTACCGCCATCGATTGTCGCTTACCAAATTTTCTTATAACTGTACTTGTTAAAGCACGTAATGAACCAGTAGCCATAATGATTTGCATAGATCCAGTAAAAATAAGTATCGCGAATACTAAATTACTTGAATCATAAAAACCTTGTACTAGTAGCATTGGTATTTCCCAGAATGGTACTGGGGAACCTTGTACATAATTAAAGATATCTGGGTTAACAACCTCGATACCACTTTCTGTATTCGTTCGATCATATTCTCCAGCTGGAATAATGTAGGTTAGAATACAAGCTATTACCGCCATTGTGACTATAATTATAAATTCATGAGGAAATGACCATTTTTTCTTTTTTTCTAACATATTTTATCCTCCTTAGTGTATAAATAATTGAATGAAACTTTTTTGTTAGTCTTATTTCCTCACCACTCCTTTTTAAAATAATCTTAGCGATACTTTGTAAGCGCTTAATTTTTGTTTGTTAATTTGCTTTGTGGTTTTCGTATAATAGTAATCCCACATTACAATTAACTTTATAAAAAACAAACGATTACCTTTGATAAGAAGATAAAGGTCAATCCCTTAAGTATCATATCAATATATCAATTGCATTTAAGACTAACATAAAGACATGTCGTTTATGTAGAATAACATATGATTTGTTCTAATTCAACAACTTTCTGAATATTTCCTTATTTTCCCTATTACAATATAGATCGGCCAAGTATCTTCATAATTCTATCAAGGTAAAATTTTCAGTTTTATATTATAATAAAGTTAACTTCTTTTTTTGTATTACATTAATGAAGAATAAAAGGGAGGGGATTTTTTGTACAGGATTGGAATAATTTATGGGGCTAATTCTATTAAGTGGATAAAGAAAATCAAATATATAATGGATAATTGTGAATTAATTTTTTTACCTTTTAAACAATATAGTGAGCTAGAAAAACTTTATATGAAACACACGGCTCTTTTAGATGGCGTGATGTTTAGTGGTCCTACACCTTATTTATTATTAAAAAACAAACTTGGATATTTTCATATTCCAACTGATTATTTTGTTTTAGAAGAACACAATTTTTATAAAAGATTAACTAGTATTCTAATCAATGATAAAACTTTCCGTTTAAACAGAACTTTTTGTGATATTACAACTGAGGAAAACAAATTCATGGGTCTTGGAGATATTCTTACAGAGGATGAATTCCCATACGTATTCAAAAATAGATTGGAGAACATGGGACAAGAGGATCTTTATGAGAAAATACTAGCACATATTAAATATTTGTTGCATACAGACAAAATAGATTTAATCATTACAGGGTCTAACAACCTGGCAAAGTTACTTGATGAGGAAGAAATCAAACACATCACTATCCACCCTTCAGCTGATAGCATGGTCCGACAACTTGATTTATTAATACAAAACATTAAATTACATCAACTGGAGGAAAGACAGTTGGCTGTAGGTAAAGTTAAATTAGTTGATGAATTAAACAATAATCATTTTAATTATATATCGCTAAATAATGCCCTTCTAGAGTTTAATCAGCAATTTAATAACTTATTATTAATTAACCCGGATAAATTTGATTTTGAGATTCTGATAACTATTCAATCATTACGAGATATAACAAATAATTTCACAAGCTGTCAGTTATCTAGTTATCTAAAGAATGAACTTCCTTTCAACGTGAAAGTTAGTTGGGGAGTTAATTCTGAATTAAACTACTCAAGAATGGACGCTTTAGATGCAATGAAACGTGTTATGGAAAATAATAATGAAGAGAATGTAATACTGAAATACTTTGGGGAATACATTGCCCTTAATGAAATACCAACAACAAATTCACCTGATTTTATTAGTAATAAAGTCTATCAACTTAGTGACTTTTTAGGAGTTTCTTCAGAACAATTTAAAGAAATTTTGTCTATTAAGCAAAATATAATTACTGCTAAAATTATAGCTGAAAAGTTAAATCTTACAACAAGAAGTGCTAATAGACTCCTAAATAAGTTAGCGAGAAAAAAAGCAGTTGTTGAAATAACTAATGAAAACTATACAGTTGGAAGACCTGAAAGGAAATTCCAATTAACAATTGAAAATCTAATTAGGGAAATCGATAAGATAAATTGAAATTCATACGTATAGTAGATGTAATAATATACGAGGTTACAATTAACTAGATAGATTTATTAAGGTTATATACATTTGATACAACTCTCGAGCAATACGAATTAACATTAGATAAAGCTGAGCTCATTGAAGGGGAATTAGAAGGTGAGAAAAGTACGAGAAATGGATATATGTTACTGGATGTCACAGTGAAAAACACCACAGATGAAACTTTGGATGTAGAGGAACTTATGTATTCGATGAAAGTAACAGATGATTTAGATTATACCGGTTTTCAAGATCATTTGGATGTATATGATACGGTGGAAGTTTTTGTTCGTTATACAGAATTATGGTTATATTACATAGGTAGCACGAAATAAATCCATTTATTCTCGCATGTTTGGATGTAAGAACGGACATTGTGAGTAGAAGCAGGAAAGACGGTTGTCACAATTAAACGTCATGTGATAACCGTTTTTCTTTTTTACTAAGCTAGCTTAAAAACATTTTCTAAGGCACATATTACAGCGCTTTATTTCTTTTCCATTCAAGTAGTAAAGGACTTATGTTAAGAATGATTGAGAGGATGGTTATTATCCATAATGTTTTTTCCATTGTCGGTACTACATCTTCTAATGCGGCCCAATCTCCTGTTTTTACCCAATCAGAGACCATTTTATACTGTGCAATAACTGTTAAAACAGTAAAAGATAAAGCTGTTGCCATTGCCACTCGGTAATTTTTACTTGTAGCATACATAAAGAGATTAATAAAAGTTGCTATTATAGTAATAAATCCGAACGTAAGCCACATATGTATTGCTCCTTTCAAGTAATTTTAATAATGAATTGTTTAACTATGTCTTTTGCTTTTCCAATATTCAACTGAAAGTACCTTGGTGAACAAAAGCGGAAAAACGAATAGGATGATAGATGTAACAAAGGCTTCGTAACTATATAGTATGTAAAATGATTTTTAAAGTTAAGGAAATTAATATAAAAAGATAAGAAAAAATTGTATTGATCAACGATTCCTATCAATTTATTTTGAAACTAGTATATAAACTTTTGGATAAAATACAAGAGTATTTTGTAACATGAATGCCTCCTTAGAAATCGTAAATTCTACACAATAATGATACTATCCCCACCACATTGCTAATACAAATAAAGACCAAAAAGTAACGAAAAAGCCGATAAAAACATTGGTAAGCAATAAAATGGTATATATTTTTGGATTTACTTTTTGTTTGGCTAATAGAATAGTATTTAGTACAAATGAAATAATAAACAAACTAATACTTATGATTGTTACGACGATTAGCGTTTTAAATGGATCTTTATAAAATAAGTGATCAGAAAAATAGTAAGCAATATCTTGCGCAAACCAACCTAAAAAGGTTGCTAATAATATAATAACAATGAGAATGAGCGACATGATATTTCTTTTCATAAATTTCCCCCCCAACGTATGCATCAAAAAGGTTTCGATTGTTATAAAATTGTACTTCTCAGATGAAAATATCATCATACAAATTCCATATATGACGAAACAATTTGTTTCCCAAAATCATATACGTTAAAAGGGCTGTATGTCAATGTATAAAAATATCATCATATATGTTTACATACAGAAAAACTTCTAAAGGCTTTTCTTCATCGTTTATTAAAACTTTTAGAACATTACTGACATTTAGTTCCTATTGACAAATATATAAGATAATTTTATGATTGAATTTACTGAGAATGATTCTCAATATTATTTAAATTATCATGTACTAGGTCTATTAATGGGATAGATTTATTTTCAACACTTTAAAAAATACCATTACATTATAAACAAGAAGATAGTTCGTTCATTCGAAATACTTTTTGAATTTCAACTGTTTTAAAAATAAAGGAGTGTCCGTATGGGAGCATTTAATGTGGAACAAGTGGCGGTAGGCTACTCAAATATGTTAATTATTGATGAATTAAGTGTGACGATTCCAAAGGGAGAGATTACGACGATTATTGGACCAAATGGTTGTGGTAAATCGACGTTACTAAAGGCTATCTCGAGAATTCTTAAAATGAAAAATGGTTCAGTCTTTTTAGATGGAAAAGATATTCATCGATTAGGAACGAAGGAAGTGGCAAAAAAATTAGCTATTTTACCACAAACGGCCGAAGCACCTGGTGGCTTAACAGTGTATGAACTTGTTTCATATGGTCGTTTTCCACATCAAAAAAGTTTCGTATCACTTAAACGAGAGGATTATGAATATATCAATTGGGCAATCGATGTGACAGGATTAAATGAATTGAAAGATCGGTCAATAGATGCGTTATCAGGTGGTCAAAGACAGCGGGTTTGGATTGCGATGGCACTTGCACAAGATACGGAAATTTTAATTTTGGATGAACCAACAACGTACTTAGACATGGCACATCAGCTTGATATTTTATTACTTTTACAAAAACTGAATCGTGAGGAAGGAAGAACGATTGTTATGGTACTGCATGATTTAAATCATGCGTCACGCTTTTCTCATTATTTAATTGCGATGCGTGATGGTACTTTAATTACGGAAGGAGTGCCAGAAGAAGTGATGACATGTCATCACTTACAGAAAATATTTCATATAGAGGCAAGTTTAGCTACTTGTCCATTTAGTGCAAATCCGATTTGCTTATCTTACCAATTGTGTAAGGAATCAAATGTTATGCAATAAGTTGTTGTATGTGATGGATGTGTGTGCAGTTCAACGTAGTAATAATTAACTTATTTGCTTTGAAGGAGGAAGAGAATGATTGTGTCATCACATTTGTCAGTCTCTAAACAACATCGTCCTCTAAGAGCGATGGTCATTTTAATAGTAGGTCTTGTCGGATTAATTTTAGCTATCGGATTATCGATTTCATTAGGAGCAGCAAATATCCAGTTAACTACCGTTTGGACTGCGGTATTTCATCATGATCCAACATTAACGACACATCAAATTATTTGGGAAATTCGCTTACCACGAGTATTAGGTGCTGCAATGGTAGGGGCTTGTTTTGCAGTAGCTGGTGCTTTAATGCAAGGTATGACACGGAATCCATTAGCAGACTCAGGGTTGTTAGGTATCAATGCTGGCGCTGCATGTATGCTTGCGATTTGTTTTGCTTTTTGGCCAAGTTTACCTTATATGTATTTGATTTTGTATGCATTTTTAGGTGCTGGTGTAGGTGCATTTATTGTATATGGTGTCGGTTCTATGTCGAGAAGTGGTTTAACACCAATGCGACTCGTCCTTGCTGGTGCAGCTGTAAGTGCTTTACTTGGTGCATTAAGTGAAGGAATTGCCTTATATTTTCAAATTGGTCAAGATTTAGCTTTTTGGTATGCAGGTGGTGTTTCAGGAACAACATGGATGCATCTGAAGGTGATGGCACCATGGTTGCTTGCTGCAATGGTAGGGGCGATGTTTTTATCTCGTTCAATTACATTGCTCAGTCTCGGAGAGGAAGTATCTATTGGTTTAGGCCAGCGAACGAAAACGATTAAAATAATCGGCATGTTATTCGTGCTTGTTTTAGCGGGTGCGGCAGTTTCAGTTGTTGGGGCGGTTGGATTTGTTGGATTAATTGTTCCACATGTTGCCCGTTTTTTAGTAGGTCATGATTATCGGTGGATTATTCCATGTTCCATTATTTATGGTGGACTATTAGTCGTTCTCGCTGATTTAGCTGCAAGAATGATTCATCCACCTTATGAAACTCCAATTGGTGCACTTATTGCAGTTATAGGTGTTCCTTTCTTCCTTTATCTTGCCAGAAAAGGAGGAAAAGAAATATGAAACGATACATGACAAATACGCAGAGAAAGGCCCAGCTAAGAAATAGGACTGTCATGATCAGTCTTTTTCTGTTCATTGTTTTCGTATTTGTTATTAGCATGAATACTGGATTTATTAAATTATCACCGTTAGAACTTTTTTATACACTATTCGGATTTGGAACGAGTGAGCAAGCGTTAATTTTATTTGAATTTCGTTTACCGAGAATTGTATTATCCATTCTTGTTGGGATGGGATTGGCAGTATCTGGAGCGATACTTCAAGGGATTACGAGAAATGCATTAGCAGACCCTGGAATTTTAGGAATAAATGCTGGTGCAGGGTTAATGGTAATGTTATATATTTCCTTCTTTCCTTCGATGAATAATACACCCATATTTATTTTACCAGTTTTAGCTTTTATTGGTGCGACTGCTGCAGCAGCATGCATTTACTTATTGTCTTATAAAAAAGATGAAGGTATTTCTCCTGTGCGTTTATTATTAACAGGAGTTGCAATCGCAGCAGGCATTAGTTCCATTATGATTATTTTAACTTTACGTCTTAGTCCAGAAAGTTATCAATTTGTGGCAACGTGGTTAGCTGGTAGTATTTGGGGTTCAAATTGGAAATTTGTCTTAGCATTACTACCTTGGATCGTTATTTTAATTATATTTGTCTATATAAAAGCAAATGTATTAAATATATTGAATTTAGGCGATGTAACAGCAGTAGGATTAGGAGCTTCTATTGAAAAAGAGCGTCGATTATTATTACTAGCTGCAGTTGGTTTAGCAGGGGCAAGTGTATCTGTTAGTGGTGGTATAGGTTTTGTTGGGTTAATTGGACCTCATTTAGCGCGACAATTAGTTGGAGCAAGACATCAAATACTCATCCCAACATCTGCACTTGTTGGTGGTTTATTAGTGTTAGTTGCCGATACAATTGGACGATGGATTTTACAACCTTCGGAAATTCCAGCAGGGATTATAGTGGCGATAATTGGTGCACCATATTTTCTTTATTTATTAACTCGTTTAGAAGATTAAATATAAAAATTGGAGAGAAAAACAATGCTAATTTCAAGAAAAGTACTCGTGAGTTTTTTTTCATTCTTATTTATATTAGTTGGCTGTCAGGACAATGTGTCGGAAGATGATTCGAAAGAAACTAATGATAATAAAGTAGATGAGCATGTCCTAACAGATGCAATGGGGAATGAAGTTACAATTCCAGCAAATCCTGATCGTGTCATTGCCTCTTATTTAGAAGATTATTTGCTTGCACTTGGGATAACTCCTATAGCACAGTGGGCAATTCATGATGGTGCATCTATTCAAGATTATTTACAGAAAGATTTAAAAGATGTACCGACAATCCCTTATGATTTACCTTTTGAAGTTGTTACAAGTTTTTCACCTGATTTATTAATTATGAGTAGTGCAGATATGGTAGAAGGAGAAAAATATGAACAATACTCAAAAATTGCACCGACATATGTGTTGGATTTGGAAAACAATAGTGATTGGCGTGAAAAGTTATTAAAAATTGGAGAGGTTTTCGACAAGAAAGAAGAGGCGGAACAAGTATTAGTTACTTATGATGGAAAAGTAAAAGAATCCAAAGAACTATTGAAAGAATCTATGGGGAATCCGTCAGTGGCTGCAATTTGGTTAGTGAATAATACTTTCTTTATTGTCAGTGATAAAGTATCTAGTGGTGTAGTATTATACGATGATTTAGGACTGGAAAAACCGAATGTTGTAGAAGAAATCTCTACTACTGCAACAGATAATTGGTCAGAAATTTCTTTAGAGAAATTAGCAGAGTTAGATGCAGATCATCTATTCTTAGTAAATAGTGATAAAGGAAACGGGGCAAAAATGTTAGAAGACCCAATATGGCAAGATATTCCGGCTGTAAAAAAGGACCAAATTTATGAATATGAAGCAGACTCTGCTTGGCTTTATTCAGGGCCAATTGCTAATACACAAATCATTGATGATGTAATGACATCACTGATTAAATAAGGAGATCTTATGACATGAAAAAACATATATTCATTGTATTTGCGATGTTTATTATACTTGCGGCATGTAGTAGTGCGACGACAGAAAACATAGGAAAGTCGGATGATACAACAGAAGAAACGAGAGTGTTTGAGACAGTAAATGGAGAAATTGAGATACCAAATAAACCGAAGCGGATAGTGACAGATTTTTATGGTGGAGAATTGCTTACAGTCGGAGCAAATGTGGTAGGGGTTGAACCGACTGCTTTTGATCATCCTTTTATTCAGGATAAATTAGAAGAAACGGTACAATTATTTGCCGATTTAACTGGAAACAAAGAGGAAGGGAAGGCGTTTTTAAGTAAATTTGCGGCTAAGGCAGAAGAAGGACGGGAAAAATTAAAAGAGGTCATCAATGAAAATGATACATTTGGAATTTACGAATTAACAGATAAAGGGGATATATGGATTTTTGGAGATAATGCTGGACGAGGAGGACAAGCACTATACAATGCATTACAACTGGAAATGCCCCATAAAAATGAGAACAACGACCAAACCCTTCAGTTGTCTATGGAAGTATTGCCGGAATATGCGGCTGACTATATGTTTTTAACAACTTATGACCCTGAAAATAGAGGAGAAGCATTAGAAGAATTAAAAGCTTCATCCATTTGGCAAGGGTTGGATGCTACGAAAAACGAACGGATTTTTTACAACGATTTTGATACGTTTTATAGATACGACCCAATTGCAGTATATGAACAAATCGATTTATTTGTAGAGATGATACTTGAAAGTAATCAAGTTACAGAATAAATTTCGTACATGTTTGTAGTTTATTGTGATGGATTAAAAATATAGATGATAAAGGGGCAAATATAATGGATACGGAACAATTATATGATGTGACGATTATTGGTGGTGGACCAGCAGGACTTTTTGCTGCTTTTTATAGTGGTTTAAGGGAAATGAAAACAAAGATAATTGAGTATCAACCGAACTTGGGTGGGAAGGTACATGTATATCCAGAGAAGTTGATATGGGATATAGGCGGCATACCACCAATAACTGGGAATGAATTTATTGATCATGTTGTCCAACAAGGATTAACTTTTGATCCAACAGTGTTATTAGGTGAAAAAGTGACGTCATTAGATAAAAATGAGGCAAATCATTTTGTGATCAATACGGTATCTGGTCATACACATTATTCAAAAACAGTTGTGTTAGCAATTGGTAGTGGCATTTTAACCCCGACAAAATTAGATATTGTAGGCGCAGAACGTTTTGAGGTATCAAATTTACAATATACCGTACCATCATTAGCTCGTTTTAAAGATAAGGTGGTGCTTATTTCAGGCGGTGGAAATTCTGCTGTCGATTGGGCCAATGAATTAGAACCGATAGCGAAAAAAGTTTATTTAATTTATCGTAAAGACTTATTAAAAGGACATGAAGCGGAAGTGTCAAAATTATCCGATAGTAGTGTTGAATGTTTATTAAACACATCTATTCAACAGTTAATTGCAGCAAAAGATAAGGAAACAATTGAAAAAGTAGAATTAATAAATAATGAAAATGGTCAAACAACGCTTCTTTCAGTTGATGAGGTCGTCATCAACCATGGTTTTAAAATGGATCATCATCTTATTCAAAATAGTCCATTACAAATCGACATGGCAAATGAATATGGGGTTGAAGGGTCATCGATGAGTGAAACATCAATTGAGGGATTATACGCAGTTGGCGATATATTGCATCATAACGGTAAATTACATCTCATAGCCGGAGCATTTCAAGATGCAGCAAATGCAATTAATAAAGCAAAACAATATATAACACCACATGCAAACGAACAAGCAATGGTTTCTTCACATAATGAGCGATTCAAAGAGAAAAATCGTAAATTAGTCAGATATTTACACAAACAAGCAGAATAACGGTAACTGAATTGAAAAGGATAGAAGAAATTGCAAAATTATTTATAGAAAATTCGTCATTTTAAAATGATTATTTATATTTCTGTTATATTAGTTGTATAGAACAGAAAAGGGGAGAACGTTCATGATAATATTTGATGCACATTTTCATATTATCGACTTTGACTTTCCTATAAAGGAAAATCAGGGTTATATGCCACCAAGTTATGTTGTAGAAGATTATCAAACAGAAGTGAAGGATTTGAATGTCCGTGGGGGAGCAATTGTATCCGGTTCTTTCCAAGGATTTGATCAAGGGTATTTATTAAAGGCATTAGAACAACTCGGTCCAACTTATTGTGGAGTGACACAAGTTCCTTCAACTATAACAGATGAAGAAATTATCGAACTAAATAATAAAGGTGTGAAAGCTTTACGTTTTAACATAAAACGTGGTGGTTCGGAAGATATATCAAAACTCGATTATTTTGCCAGAAGAGTATACGACTTAGTAGGCTGGCATAGCGAGCTTTATATAGATGCAAAAAACTTACCGGAAATGGTGTCAACGATTGAAAAATTACCTGACATTTCGATAGATCATTTAGGCTTATCAGAGGAAGGATTGCCACATGTATTAAAGTTAGTTGATCAAGGCGTTCGTGTAAAGGCAACAGGATTTGGTAGAGTAGAATTACATGTAAAAAATGCGTTACAGCAAATTTATGATACGAATCCCGATGCATTAATGTTTGGAACGGATTTGCCGTCTACACGAGCGAAAAGGCGATTTGAACGAGCAGATATTGAACTGATACAATCTATATTCGATGAAAAAGCAACCGATAAAATATTATATACTAATGCGCAAAATTGGTATTTTAATGAGTGAGAAATGATCTTAACAGTATATGTTTTCGAAATTTACAGGACTCCCGTATAATGGAAGTATATAACTAAAAGGATGGATCCGAATGTTAAGACTAGAAAACATTAGTAAATCACATGGAGAAAAATTACTTTTTTCCAATCTACATACAATCATTCGTGAAAATGACCGCATCGGTTTAATTGGACCAAATGGAACGGGAAAATCGACTTTATTAAAAATAATTGCTGGTCAAGAAACAGCGGATGATGGAGAACTTATTCATGCAAAAGATTTTACTGTCGCTTATTTACCACAAGAGGAACGAATGGAAGAAGATAAGACAGTAATCGATTATATTTTTCAAAGTGAAGTTCCAATGATGCGACTAATTCGATCATACGAACAAATTAGTCTCTCCTTAGAACAGAATCCTCAAGATGAGAATATCCAACAACAGCTGTTGCGTTTACAAGAACAAATGGATGCAGAAAATGCTTGGGATGCACAAACAGTCGTACAAACAGTTTTATCAAAGTTAGGGATTACATTTTATAATAAAAATGTGCAACATTTATCAGGAGGACAGAAAAAGCGAGTCGCACTAGCAAAAGCTTTAATTGAGCCGGCAGATTTGCTTATATTAGATGAACCGACAAACCATTTAGATAATGTAACAATCCAATGGTTAGAGCAATTTTTAGCGAATTATCGAGGAGCATTACTAATTGTGACACATGATCGTTATTTTTCAAATCGTGTGACGAATTATATTTATGAATTAGATCATGGTCAGTTGTATACGTATGAAGGGAATTATGAGACCTTCGTTGAAAAGAAAATGATTCGGCAAGAAGAAGAACGGATTGCAGAGCAAAAACATAAAAATCGTCTGAGAAATGAAATGGAATGGCTAAAACGCGGTGCCCGTGCTCGTTCGACGAAACAACGTGCACGTATTGAACGAATTCAACAAATGCAAGAGCGTACATTTCATAAGGGTGACGAACAGATTGAAATCCAAGTTGGTGCATCTAAATTAGGATCAAAAGTAATCGAACTGGAAAATGTGTCGAAAAAAATAAATGAAAGAACTTTATGGGAAAGCTTTTCTTTTATCGTTACACCGGATAGTAGGATCGGTATTATTGGTCCGAATGGTGCTGGGAAATCTACGTTATTAGATGTGCTTGCCGGACGATTAAAGGTTGATAGTGGTACGGTAACAATCGGTGAAACAGTTAAAATCGGTTATTACAAACAAGGAGAAGAAGAGCTTGACCCTAATATGCGAATTATTGAATATATTAAAGAAGTAGCAGAGGTTATTACGACAGTTGATGGGGTTCAAATTACGGCTGAGCAAATGTTAGAACGATTTCTCTTTTCTCGTTACCAACAATGGGGCTATATAAAAAGCTTATCTGGTGGAGAGCGAAGAAGACTCTATTTATTAAAGATTTTAATGACCGAACCGAATGTGTTACTTCTCGATGAGCCGACAAATGACTTAGATATTCAAACATTAACTATTTTAGAAGAATATATCGAACAGTTTCCAGGCGTCGTGATGACGGTATCTCATGATCGTTTTTTTCTAGATAGAATTGCTGATATGCTATTAGTTGTAGATGGAAAAGGCGCAATCGATATTGTGTATGGAAATTACACAGATTATATGGAGAAGACGGTCGAAGAAACGCGTGAATTAAAACAGAAACAGAAGGAGCAGAAAGAGAAAACTCCAATACCAAAAAAGAAAAAACTATCCTATTTGGAACAAAAAGAATGGGAAAGTATAGAAGATGAAATTGCGGCACTTGAAGCTGAAGCAGAAGCAATTGAAGCGGCGATTAATGAGGCTGGGAATGACATTGAAAAAGTGCAACAATTATATGAAGCCCAACAGGAAAAAGAGCAAGAGATGGAAGAGAAAATGGAACGTTGGGAAGAATTATCCTTGCTTGTTGAAGCATTAGAAGAATAGACAATATTATACGTTTTATCTAGACGTATAGATGAAAAAACATCTCTATATAATGGGAGATGTTTTTTTATTGTACTTGTTTATTTTCTAATAAGAAAAATTCAAATCTTTGTTCACGTAAAATAAGTATCGCTTCATTTACGCCTTCAGCTGTTTCATTTGTTGGTTGATTTATATTTAATAAGGCAATAGAGTCTAGTTCTGCTTGCAATAAAGCAGGTATTACTTGTTCTGATGAATAGGTTGCCCACCATCACCAAGAATATTATAATGGACGACCGTATATTCTAATGTTTCTTCTTATGACTGTGTAAACAAAATAAAAAGCAAAGACTTATAAATGCGTACATACGACTCATCGTGACTTCTTTCCTCCAGTTGCTTATGTAAACGTCTCTACTTACGCATTTTCCTTTAATAAAGTATAAATGGAAATAGTTTCATATAAAATAATTAATTCATTTGGTAATAAAGATGAACTAAATGTTTCTTGTTCATGGTCACTTCGCCAAAAACTATTCATTAATTGATGTAGTTCTTCCATTTGTGTAATTTTGTCTATAGATGTTTCTTCTAAAAAGTAAATTGCTAATTCATTCATACCGGTTTGTACGAGTCTTTTTTGTTCAGGTGAAAAAGCGGTATGTTCCAGCGAGATTCCGGCGATATTGTGTAAATGATAGTGAATTAATTCGATATGTTCCAATGTTTCTAAGAAGTGTTTTTGTTCCACATCACTTTTTTCTATAAAAGGTCGATAATTTGCTTCATTTACTTCATATAAAATAAATTGTTTCGTTTTATCTATTAAGTTTTTAATTGAAGAGATTTGTTCGTTCATCATTGTTTTATGTTCATATGCTTGTAATGCATGTCCAATCGATTTGTATATTTGTTGTAAATTTTGTTCAATAATTTTTTGATAGTTTGGTGGAAAAATGAACATATTTACAAGAGTTGAGACAATTAGACCAATGGAGGTTGTCCCTAATCGAATGAAAAATGCCATCATATAATTGTCGTGAATTACTTCAATCATTGCAACAGAAGTTATGGTTGCAACGAGTAATCCAGCATGCAAATTTAAACGATAACAAGTAATGATAGTTAAAGTTGCTGCCAGTGTGTACGTAATCGCTGTGTTTCCAAACAACGATATAAAAAGTACGGCATAAAAAGACCCTATCGCAGAAGCGGGGAAACGGATGATACCTTTTTGAATGGAATCTTTAACGGTTGGCTCTAACGTAACGATTGCTGTTATAACGGCAAATACGGGTGGCCAATGAAGCCAAATACATATAAATGCAGTCACACATACTGCGACAGCGGTTTTTACGATGCGGTGTCCAGGTAAACGCACTACTCATTCCCACCTTTTTGTCTGTATCTATTATAATAGTAACATAAAGCATGAAGTTGAATTCTTTATTGATCATAGAATTTCCATTTTAGATGGTCATAATAACTTTCAAGGGATATAACTTATTATGTAAAAATAAGTTTCCACTTTTTCGAAATAAATTTACGACAGAAGCGTATCTATTGCTATATTATAGCAAAGCAAACATACATATATCTATCATGAGTAGGTAGATTTATTTTGTTTCATGGACACATGTTTATAAGGGGATAATATGCCCATGAAACTTAGAAACGAGCGGAAGGAATTACCATATTGACGTTTGTATATGATCGTCCTATTTTTTATGCAATTAATTTTAAACCAATCGCAGAGCCGAGTATAAGCGTGATACATAATAATCTTTTCCAATTTTTTGACTCGCCGTAAAAGAACATGCCAATGAAAGAACTACCAATAACACTAATACCTGTCCAAATGGCATAACCAGTTCCCATTGGGATTGTTTGCAGTGAATAACTAAGAAGACCGAGAGCGAAACCTAATCCAAAAATGATGAAAAAAAGTGTTCGCCAATTTCGCCTCATAGAGTATTGATTAATCATTGTGACGGCAAAAGTTTCTAAAAGCCCAGCTATCAATAAAGTGAACCAAGCCATTAATGATCACCTCCAGTTGATGTTTCATTATCTGTAATTAGTTTTATGCCGATAACGCCTACTAACAATGTGAAAATGAGGAAGATCTTCATCCATTTGAAAGCTTCCCCAAAAAATATAATTTCTGCGATGACAGTTCCACTAGCACCTAATCCTACGAAAACAGTGTATACTGTTCCTGCCGGAAGTACTTGTGCTACCTGAATCATCAAATAATTGCTAACAATAATTAAAGTAATCGTCACAATCCAAGTCCAAACATTAAAAGCATGTGCTAAACCAATGACCCATAAAACTTCTAAAAATGCAGCAATTATTAATTTAATCCAATTCGTATCCAACAGTCATTCCTCCATTCAATCATTTTTGGTAAATAAAAAAAGCCTAGGAGTAACTGATTAAACAGTTATCTCCCAGGCTTTTATCCCTCCGTGACATAGCGATTGCTATGAGTTTTCTCTCGGTCCAGGCCAAACAATCATTTGCGGAACCCTAGAAAACTTTTACATATGAAATTATGTGTAAGATGAATTCATTATATTATAGCACATATAATCATGGATGAAACTACTTAATGGAAAGAATATTGGAATATTCCATTTAGCATTATAAATTTTCATGAAACAAAAATACCGAGCCATATAGCAATAATGAAGGCAAAGAAGAGAAATAGCTTTTCGGTTTTTGTTATGTCATCTACATCATCTATGTTCATTTTTATTGTCAGATATACACTATAAATGAAAAGAATTCCTACTCCGATTCCAGCTAACGGTCTTGTAAATGCTATCCAAACGGCTAAAATCCCGATGAACATGAAATATAAAATAGCAGGTGCTTTAGCAGCTTGGCTACCGAAGATATCTTCCGACCATACGACAGATGTACGTTTGACAGGTTGTGCTTTTCGGTCGGCATGACGATCTGGAATATGATGGACCATAACCCAAGCCATACACCATATGGCGTTGACTAGAGCATTTTGCCAAGCCCATAGTGGTATGTGGTCAAGTAAAATCCAAGGTGCCGCAACCCCTAATAATAACATCGTTGGGAATAAACTAAACCATTCTCCAATAAAAGGATAATAGGCTAATTGGAATGGTTTTAATGAATAAGATACAGCACCCCATATTCCAACTAATGTAAGGATGGCAAACTTGGAATAATCGAGAAAAATGAATAAACCTGTCATAAGTAATAAAAAGATACTAACAGTAATCCCTAATTTGGTTAACGATTGTACAGACATTGTTTTTGTCTGTAGTACGCGACTTCCCCCTGAAAGAACACCGGGGCTAAGCTCGTCCGTTCCAGTATGATAATCAGTCAGATCATTTAAAGTATGTGTCAACAGCCCATGTGTTAATAACGTTCCCATTAATAAAATAAATGCAACACCGATAATAGTCATATTCGAAACAGAATAATGAAATATGAGCGGTAGGACAGTTGATAAAATTGCTGCGACACTAGAAAACACCACTGCTATGATTCTTAATAACATTGCAATTCCTTTCATACTTATTGCCTGTTGACTCGGTATCATTTTAATCATCCATTCGATTACTTATTAATTTCTTTGTTTCCATAGTATGGCTGGTATTCACATCATTTATAACGGAGGGATCTAATTTTAATGGCAAGTTTTAATTGTATAGTTCAATCAAATGCAATATTTATGTCAAAAAAATTGCAGCCAACCTATTTTAAAAATAGAATCGGAGCTTTGTAGATGTTACAATAAATGAATATTAAGATGAATCTTTATTCTTCATAAAATTGTTATGTACAGAAAACATCGATAGTTTATTATTAATCGTATTATATTCAATAAACCTTTCCTAGTAGTTGAAGGATAAGGTTTTTCGTCATAAACTTAAAAGAAAATAAATTTACACATTAATTTACGTGAAAAGGAGGAATATTTTGAAAAAATATTTGTCAGAATCATCTCCTATATCTTCAAATGAACGAATTATTTCTTTAGATATTATTAGAGGTTTTGCATTGTTTGGGATTTTATTAGTAAATATGCCGCTATTTCAAACGCCAAAATTAGTGGAAGAGTTGTATATGATTTCACCTGAATTAAGCGGTATAGATCAATTTGCAAGAATAATTTTAGATGTGTTTGTGGAGACGAAGTTTTTTGCAATTTTTTCTATATTGTTTGGAATAGGATTTTATATTTTTATGCAACGAGCTGAAGAAAAAAGCGCATTTTATTATCGGTTATATTCACGGAGATTAATTGCATTAGGTGTATTCGGCTTTTTGCATCTATTCTTTTTCTGGTATGGAGACATCTTGTTGCGGTATGCTCTAGCAGGTTTCTTTTTAATATTCTTTTATAAAAGAAAGGAAAAAACAATCTTCATTTGGATTTTGTCCTTTGTATGCTTGCTCTTTGGATTACTTTTGTTCAGTTTTTTTTCCTCAACGGAAGCGATGGAGCAACAAATAAGTATTCTGCAAATGGAAGGTGCCTCAAAGGTAGTAGAGGCAATTGATATTTATAATAATGGCAGTTATACGGAATGGTTGTCCTATCGTTTTACAGATGAAGTAATTCCTGTATTAATCAATATGCCATTTTCTATTATTACTCCATTGTTTTATTTTTTAATCGGTTTATATATAGCGAAAAAAGGAATTTTGACTGATTTTCATACGCATAAGCAGTTTGTTAAACGTGTATGGTTGATTAGTTTATTAGTAAGTATTCCATTAAGTGTAGGGATCATTCTTTTTCACTTAAACGTTATAGATGTAGGAATGCTAAACGATCAAATAGTAGAAGTTCTTTTACTTGCTAGTGGATTAAGCTTGTCATTCTTTTATATAGCAACAATTTTTTTACTACTTGAAAAAGAAAAATGGAAAAGAATATTGCATCCATTCCATTATGTCGGGAAAATGGCATTAACTAATTATATCATGCAAACATTCATAGGTGTCGGTATTTTTACGGGATTGGGGCTGTTTGGAGAATTACATGTATGGTTAGGAATAGTGATTAGTTTCCTCGTATTCCCACTTCAAATCCTTTTCAGTTACCTATGGTTGCAATATTTCAGATTTGGTCCGTTAGAATGGATATGGCGCTCCATCACTTATGGTCAATTACAATCGATAAGAATAAATAAATCATAATTATTTATTCTTATCGAATGTTAATGAGTAATGTGAAAATAAATCTATGGGTTGCAAGAATGCGGCCTGAAGTTGCAAGAATGTGGTCCAAAGTTGCAAGAATGCACCCCGAAGTTGCAAGAATACACCCCAAAGTTGCAAGAATACGGCCCAAAGTTGCAAGAATACACCCCGAAGTTGCAAGAATGCGTCCTGAAGTTGCAAGAATACGGCCCAAAGTTGCAAGAATACACCCCAAAGTTGCAAGAATACGGCCCAAAGTTGCAAGAATACGGCCCAAAGTTGCAAGAATACACCCCAAAGTTGCAAGAATACGGCCCAAAGTTGCAAGAATACACCCCAAAGTTGCAAGAATACACCCCAAAGTTGCAAGAATACGGCCCGAAGTCGCAAGAATACACCCCAAAGTTGCAATAACTAGCTAATTAATTTTATTTCGTTGATAATAAATAGTGGGAACAATCTACAAAGAAATGGAGTATGTATATTGAAAACAGATACGAAAAAATCGAATAATTTTATACAACTGATTAAAGATACGAAACCATCTATTTGGATGATTTCGATTGCAGTTTTTTTAAGTGTTATCAACACATTAGTTGGTTTAGTCATTCCTTTAGTTACGAAAACACTTGTAGATACATTATCGTTTACAAATATTGATTATCGAATAATTTTGCTATTAATTGTGGCATTTGTCGGTCAAGCAGTTGCAGGTGGTGTGTCCGTTTATTTATTAAGTGTCATCGGTCAACATATCGTCGCACAATTAAGGGTTCGATTATGGGATAAATTAATTGTGCTTCCTGTAGCGTTTTATGACAAGTTTCGGTCCAATGAAATGGTAAGTCGAATGATTAATGATACGGCTGTTTTAAAAGGACTTATTACAGATCATTTGATCAGTTTTTTCACCGGTATGATTTCTATGGTCGGTGCAATCATTATTTTATTATTCATTGATTGGCAAATGACGCTTGTTTTATTTATTGCTGTACCGCTAATGGTTTTTATTTTAATTCCTTTAGGAAGGAAAATGCGGACGATATCTCGAGAGTTACAGCATCATACAGCACAATTTACCGCTTATATTAGTCAAATATTAGGGGATATCCGATTAGTGA
The DNA here is from genome assembly GCF_037072005.1 of Pseudogracilibacillus sp. SO10305. Taxonomy (NCBI): domain Bacteria; kingdom Bacillati; phylum Bacillota; class Bacilli; order Caryophanales; family Bacillaceae; genus Pseudogracilibacillus; species Pseudogracilibacillus sp. SO10305. The sequence goes on from NZ_JAXHDE010000018.1 coordinate 34,035, forward strand.
AAGTATCCAATGCAGAAAAGAATGAGCGTGTAAATGCAAGGGAAGAGATAGATGTTTTATTTCAATTCGGTAAAAAAGAAGGGAAAGTACAAGCATTAGTTGCACCACTCGTTTCCTTTGTCATGATGTCCTTGCTCGTTGTTATTATCGGTTATGGAGGAATGCGAGTCGCAACAGGCGATATTACACCAGGTGGGCTTGTTGCATTCATTTTATACATGTTCCAAATTATGTTGCCATTAGCACAATTCTCAAGATTCTTTACAGAGTTACAAAAAGCAAAAGGTGCAACAGAACGAATTATGATGATTTTAGAAGAACCGGTTGAATTATTAACAGATGGAAAAGAACAATTTCATATAAATCAGCCGATTACAATAAAAAATGTTTCTTTTGCTTATGAAACGACGGAAGAAATTTTACAAAATATATCCTTTACTGCACATCCTGGCACAGTGACAGCAATTGTGGGACCGAGTGGAAGTGGAAAAACAACATTATTTTCACTGTTGGAAAGGTTCTATGATCCAACGGAAGGTGATATATATTTAGGGGAGGATTCGCTTCGTACATTATCTTTAACGATATGGAGGAAGCAAATTGGTTATGTATCACAGGAAAACCCGATTATTGCAGGAACTATTTTAGAAAATATTACTTTTGGGCTTGAAGAAGTTCCATCTAAAGAAAAAATAGAAGAAGCATTACAAATGGCGTATGCAAAAGAGTTTGTCTATGAATTACCAGATGGTATCGAAACAGAAGTTGGGGAGAGAGGTATTAAGTTATCTGGTGGACAAAGACAACGAATTGGCATAGCTAGGGCACTGCTGCGTGATCCACAAATACTTATGTTAGATGAGGCGACATCAAGTTTAGATTCCAAGTCAGAAATTGAAGTTCAAAAGGCGTTAGATAATTTAATGAAAGGGCGCACGACATTTGTTATTGCCCACCGTTTATCAACCATTATGGATGCTCATCATATTATCTTTTTAGATAAAGGTGTAATTACTGGGAATGGAACACATGAAGAATTAATGAAATCACATGTATTGTATAAGGAATTTACAAAACAACAATTAAAATTAGATATGTAGATGAATTTAAATAAAAAAGAACATTTTAGTATAATTTTGTACTAAAATGTTCTTTTATTTTAATGTTTAAAAAATGCAAAGCTACCATCTTCGCTTTCGTGTTTTACCCATGTTATCAACATTAATATACCTGTCATGATGAGTAAAGAACTTGTGACAAAGAAAATAGATGCCATCCCATAAGAAGCGGCAAGTAACCCACCTAATGCAGGTCCAATCATATTTCCTAAAAAGCGCAAGCTCGTATTATATCCAAGTACTTCACCTTGCATAGATAATGGTGCTTCTAAGCGAATATACGCGATTCTTGTCGGAACAATTCCACCAATTGCAATCCCAAGAATGAATCGTAAGAAAATTAATTGATATATATTTGTTACGAATGCCCCAGGGAAATACGCGATTCCTGCAAGTAATAATAAACTTATTAATATTTTTGTATGTCCATACTTATCCCCAAGTTTTCCCCAATATCTCGCTAAAAATAAACTACCAAGACCAGCGACTGAGAAAGTTAAACCGGAATAAAATGCAATATTTTCTGGACCGTTAATTTCAATCACATATAATGATAAAATAGGTTGAATACTAAAGTGTGCAACTTGCACTAATGTAGAAGTTAACATCACTATTAACAAGACTGGATGTCCGATAATATGTTGTATCACTTCTTTTGAGGAGTAAGAACGTCTATCTTTGACGTCCGAGATTTTCAATTGTAATTCCTTTATGCCAAATTTGACGATAAAGGCAGATAAGAAGATTGATATGGAGACTAATTGAAACGTTGCTCCGTAACCGATATTATCTGCAATGACTCCACCAAATAGTGGTCCCATTAGCGTACCCGTTACACTCGCCGTTTGTAATGTACCTAAAACTTTTCCTGCTGTTTTTTTTGGTGTTTGTGTCGAAATAAACGCTTGTGACATTGGGATGAAACCTGTAAATATTCCCATGAAAAAACGTAACATAAATAATTGAAAAATCGATGTTGCAAACCCCATTAATAAGACAGATAAACCTAAACCAGTTGCCGATATAATTAAAATATTTTTACGACCATATTTATCCCCAATTTTTCCCCATATAGGTGAAAAAATAAATGCAGTCACGAATGTTACCCCAAAGATTAATCCGGACCATGTTTGCACATAACTTTCTGTAAAATTTCCAAGTGACTCAATATACAACGAAATAAACGGGAGAATCATCGTCATACTACTCGCAATAAAAAAGTTCGCAAACCACATTATTGTGACATTCCGACGTACTACATTCTCTTGATATACGATAAATAAACACTTCTCTCTTTTTTATTTTCTATATATAGTATAACGGATCTACCTTGCAATCGTAAGTTATCTGCTCATAAACATTGTTATGGCGCAGTTTTTGGAAACGCTATCCTCTATACGTAATATAGATGAAAGTGCTTCACGATGTTCATGATTTGAACATCTTTTTCTAGCCATTGCTCATACATTTCTTTTACAGACAACCCAATGTTTTCTCAATTGGTTAGTATCATATATAACATGTAATTGGAAAATGTGTATCTTACTTGTTCGCCAAATTCATTCGTATACCAGTGCATACGTACTTCCATCGAATCTACTCGTTTTGGATTTTTAGCAGATACAGTTGTAACAATCGAAGGATTAATTAATTCATTTAATTTAAATTTCATTTGTTCGCAAAATATTTGGTCCAAATCCAAATAAGGAACAGGCACTAAGTGAAGCAATAATGCCTAGACTAATGATTACTTTACTCCAACTTTTCAATTAAATCCCTCCAATCGCAATATTGTATTTTAAGACTTGAGACTGTTCCTACATCACGAATACTGGTATTATTAATAATTATAGATTATTTTACAGACAAATGTTGAGAAAATAAAAGAAATCTATCATAATAGACGAGGATATATTAGTAGTATGAGGTGATTGTAGTGAGAAAGATAGGACGTAATGAGCCATGTCCTTGTGGAAGTGGATTAAAATATAAAAAGTGCTGCTTGAAGAAAAATGTTATTCCATTCAGTCCTGAACAGTTAGATGAACAACTAATCGATCTATCTACAGAAATGATCGAGTATGGTTTAAAGTCATATAAAGATAAAATTAATGAAGCATTAACTAAATATGGAAATATGTATGGCATCGGTGAAAAAACAGAAGATAAAGATCATTTTATTGCTTTGAGCTTGCCATGGATTTTAATTCATGAACGAATGATAGACGGTCAAACGATTTATGAGCAATTTGTAAATGAAAAAATGGATACAATCAAGCATGATACGATTAAAAAAGCATTGCATAATTGGAAAGATGCTAGTTCATCTTTTTATGAAATAGTGAGTATAGAAAATAAAGAAAAAAATTATATTAGCATTCAAAACGTCTTGACAGAAAAAGAGCATACGATTCAAATTAAGGGGATTACAGAGGAAAACATCGGAAACTTTATCGTTGGAACATTGCTTCAAGCTGTAGAAGCAGATCATTTTCTATATGCATCTATTGGACTTCCAGCAGAGATGAAAGATTGGATAGGGGAACAGAAGAACGATAATAACGTAACTGGAGCACATATGAACGAGCATTATATTCGGTTAGTTGCATCGTTTATTCAACCGCCTATGGAAAAGGTAATTTGGGAAGAACCAATTTACGAAACGGTTGCAAGTGAGTTCGTATCGAATATGGAGGCGAAAGGGACGGACAAAGAAATGATTGAAAAAGTCGTTTCATTCTGGCATTATTATAGTTCCAAACATCGTCCGGTTATTCGAAAAGAAGCAGGGTACATAGCTGCACTAGATTATTTACTGCATCAAGGTTTTGCCAAAGATGATAGTGTCACACAAAAAGGACTAGCGGAAACGTATGGGGTTTCTAGTACGACGATTTCAGGACACTTCCATAAATTTGTAGCCGAAATGGAAGTATCGAGTGAAGAGAAAGTTTAAATAGCTAGGAAGCTTATTACTACCCTTTCTAAAATGATAGAAAGGGTAGTTTTTATGCTGAAATTTAAAATTATGATAGTTTCTTTCGTGAAGATTTTGTATAATGACACATATACGAAAAAATGATTCATGATTCAGTAAACTTATATTGAAAAAGTGAAAGGGGTTACTCTTGTGAATAAAGGAAAAAGACAAGACCCACGTTTTAAAATTGCCCATCGGGAGGCAATCATCGGTTGTATATTAGCGATTATAAATTTCGCTTGGTGGTATGGATTTGCATATGGGTTAGGGTCAAAACCACCTGAACAATATACGTATATATTAGGATTTCCGGCATGGATTTTTTTCAGCCTTATTTTAGGCACACTTTTAATGATTGTCCTTGTATGGATTGTCGTAAAGTACGTATTAACAGACATTCCATTAGATGATGAAGAAAATGGGGTGGACGATAAATGAACTGGATCGTTATCACGCCGTTGTTTTTATTTTTAGTTATTATATTTTTAATCGGCATTTGGTCCAACCGAAAACTAGGAAAAGCAGATTCATTTGTAAATGATTATTTTTTAGGAAGTAGAGAATTTGGTGGCTTAATGCTTGCGATGACGATGGTAGCTACATATGGTAGTGCATCTAGCTTTTTAGGTGGACCAGGAGCTGCATATACGAAAGGTTTTGGTTGGGTTTTACTTGCGATGACACAAGTGGCAACAGGTTATTTTGTGCTTTTAGTGTTAGGGAAAAAATTCGCAATCGTTGCCCGAAGGTTTCATGCTGTCACATTGATTGATTTTTTAAAAGAACGATATAAAAGCTCTGTAATTGTAATCATTTCAGCAATAAGTATTATTGTATTTTTATTCTCTGCAATGGCAGCGCAATGGGTTGGTGGAGCTTATTTAATTCAGTCGTTAACGAATTTAAGTTACATTTCAGCATTATTTATTTTTACGGTTTCTGTATTAGTATATGTCGTTGTCGGAGGATTTCGGGCAGTCGTTATAACGGATGCAGTACAAGGAATCATCATGGTCGGTGGAACTATTATGCTGCTTATAGCGGTTATTATTGCTGGTGGTGGCTTATCGAATTTATTCGCCGATTTAGTAGCAATTAACCCAAATTTAATTACTCCATTTGGAGAAGATGGAAATTTAACCTCTGCTTATGTATCTTCTTATTGGATTTTAGTAGGGGTAGGGGTAATTGGATTGCCACAAATTGCTGTTCGTGCTATGGCGTATAAAGATTCGAAAGCGATGCACCGCGCCATTTTAATCGGGACTATTGTTGTCGGGATTATCATGTTAGGGATGCATTTAATCGGAGTGTTTGCTCGTCCAGTGTTACCAGGAATTGACGTAGCAGATCAAGTTATTCCACTCGTTGCATTAGAAGTACTCCCACCATGGTTAGCTGGGGTATTACTAGCAGCACCGATGGCAGCTATTATGTCGACAGTAGATTCTTTGCTTATTTTAGTGAGTTCCTCTGTCGTGAAAGATGTATATTTAAATTACATCAAACCGAAAGCATCAGAAAAAGAAATTAAAAGAGTTAGTGTTGCGGTGACAGCAATAATAGGGATAGTTGCTTTTATTTTAGCAATTAGTCCACCAGATTTACTCATCTTTTTAAATTTATTTGCATTTGGTGGGTTAGAAGCGGCATTTATTTGGCCGATTGTATTTGGGCTGTATTGGAAATATGCGAACAAACATGGCGCAATTGCTTCTATGCTCGTTGGAATTATCTCGTATATTGCCATTTATCAATATAATAGTATGTATGGAGATTTACTAGGTGTACATGCTGTAACGATTCCAGTAGCATTATCGTTTGTTGTATTTATTGTTGTTAGTTTATTGTTTAAAACAGATGCATATGAATTTCCGTCCACAACAAATCCAAAATAAAAGAACCTCCATACGAGTGTATTTCAATAGTTACTCGTATAGAGGTTTTTTCTATCTTATAATGTTTTATTTACAGGTAAAAACTCTTCCCGAATCGATTCACGTTTGTCGAGCATAATTTGCGTTGGCTTAATTCCTTGTTCCATGAGAACATCTATATTTTGTCTTAAAAATTCGTCACTACCAACTACATAAAAAACACCATCTTTATCTTCTGCTAATTGTTTCACTGCTTCATAGTATGTTGGGCGATTATCAACGAAAGAGGCAGTGAAGTTTTTTTCCTTATTCGTTTCGAAAATAGACGGAAATAAATAATCTTTCGTCGAATCAATATTCAATGAATGAACATGTGTAATATCATCTTGTTGGTCAAAATAATGTAAGACGAGTGGTCTAAATGTTGCAAGACCGACACCAGATGAAAGTAAATAAATATTTTTATTTTCACGTCTTAATGGTACATTACAATGTGTTTTAAAAAGAGCAACTTCATCGCCGATTTTATGTTCTTTTAAAAATGCTTTGTATTCAGAACACTGTTCTTTTATTCGTGTAGTAATGCCGATGGAGTTTTCATCAGGTAATGTACTAATCGACATATGACGAACGAGTCCGCGATTCGGTTTTTCTCCTTCATTAAATCCTTTTAATCCCATATGTGTAAAGGAACCTTCTTCCCATGTAAATCCTTCAGGTAATTGTAAATAAAATGTTTTAACTTCAGGTGTCTCGTCGATGATTTTATGAATTTTTGTCCAATGTATTTGCATGGCACATTCCTCCAATATTTTAATTATCCGACTCTCTATTACTCACTATACATTAATTGATAATCATTATCAATTAAATGGTTTATATGCGGATAGAATAAAGGGAGGAAATATATAATTTTTTCAGGATTCTATTATAGATTTTATAAAATTTCTAGCCATATTTTTGTTGCAGTTGCTAGGATAAGGATGGCTAGCATCCATTCTAATATTTTTGTGTTCGTCTTTTGTCCAATTTTCGCTCCGAGTGGGGCAGCGATGAGACTAGCGATAATCATAATGAGAGCTGGTCCATATAAAATTTGTCCAGTAATAATTTTTCCAAATGTAGCACCGATAGACGAAATAAAAGTAATGGCTAAACTCGTTGCAATCGTTACACGTGTTGGAATTTTTAAGATGACGAGCATGATTGGAACTAGAATAAATGCACCTGCAGCACCGACGATCCCCGCTGCTGTACCAGTTATAAACGCTAAAGTAGCGGCTAGGGGACCATTGAATTTCAATGTACTCCCACGTACAAAAGGCACTTCCTTTTTAGGCATAAACATCATGACCACAGCAACTGTTGCTAATATAGCATAAATAATATTTATTTGAAGTTCTGTTAAAAACTTTGACCCGTAGCCACCGAGTAAACTACCTAATAAAATACCACTACCCATATAGAGAATTAGTTTTTTGTGTAAATAACCACTATTTTTATATGCGAATACACCTGCAAGCGTGGCGAAAAATACTTGAATTGCACTTATACCTGCCACTTCATGTGCAGTAAATGTCATAAGCCCAAAATAGGCTGGAATATATAATAACATCGGATACTTAATGATAGAGCCACCGATTCCAATCATTCCGGAGATGAAGGAACCGATGAATCCGATAAGAAAGATAACGACGATAAAAGAAAAAGTCATTATTTCATTACTGTACTAATGCCATTATATCCGGAAAGTACGTTGATAACATTGTTATAACCTAATTTTTTTAGTGCACTGATTGCAATCGCTGAGCGAACACCTGACTGACAGTGAACGTAAAGCGGTGTTTCTTTTGGAAATGGAATCGTGCTATTTAATAGGTGACCATAATGAATATGTGTTGCTTTTTGTACATTGGCGACTTTATGTTCTGCTGTTGTTCGAACGTCGAGTATATTTATTTCTTTGTATATTTCTTTAAATTGTTCTGGTGTAATATGTTCATATGCGTCATCGAAAATGGCTTCTGCCTCTTGGATAGGAATAATACGTTCTAATTGATCGAACCCAATCGATGCGAGGTCTTTTTGAATTTCTACTGCATCAGCAGGGTTCGCAATGACGGTCATCGGTACATCATATTGAACGAACCAACCAGCATATTGTACAAATGTATCATTGTACGGAATATTAATCGACCCGTTTTTGAATCCTTTAGCAAAATCTTCTTTCGTTCGTAAGTCTAAAATTTGTCCAGTAAATTTTTCAGGTATACCGATATCGAGTTCTTTCACTTCAAATAATGGGAGCCCAATTTTATTTACTTTTTTCATTTGTGCAAAATATAATGGTGGTTCAGGTTGGTCACTCGTTAATTCGTCTATGAATCTTTTGCGGTCTTTTATTTGGAATGCCCAGTTATTATGGCGTTCATATCCTAATGTTGATAATGGCACAGCACCGAGCGATTTCCCACATGCACTACCAGCACCATGTCCTGGCCAAATTTGTAAAAAGTCAGGAAAATCATTTAGTTTTTGAATGGAATCAAACATGGCGTTTGCACCTTCTTCTGTCGTACCTTCCATTTTCGCTGCTTCCTCTAATAAATCAGGTCGGCCAATATCCCCAACGAAAATAAAATCCCCAGTAAACATCCCCATCGGTTCGGAACTACCGCCACCATGATCCGTTAGAATAAAGGATATACTTTCCGGGGTATGTCCTGGTGTATGCATTACTTTTAGCTCGACATGCCCAATATGAATGGAGTCACCATCTTTTAAGAATACTGTGTCAGAAGGCATATTTTTATATTTCCAGTTTTCATCTCCTTCATCTGAGATGAATAATGTTGCCCCAAATCGGCGTGCGGCATCGCGTAAACCAGAAGCAAAGTCTGCATGAATATGCGTTTCTGTTGCATGTGTAATTGTAAATCCTTCACGCTTTGCTACTTCTTCATATTCATCCAGTACTCGCTTCGGGTCAATAATAATTGCTTCATTTGTTTTTTGACAACCTACCATATAAGATGTTTGTGCTAGTTTTTGATCGTAAAATTGTTGGAAAAACATTGTATCTACTCCTTTAATTTTTATATAAATAAATTTAAATTACTATGTTCTGTATCACCTAAATAAGAACCGACACCACCAATTTCTACAGATGGTAAAAGCTCATGACGATCGATCGCCATTACGTCCATACTCATCGTACATGCGACAATTTTGACTCCAAGCTCTTCTGCTTTATGAATCATTTCTGTCAATGCATCTACTTTTTTGTTTTTCATTACTTTTTGAATCATTTTTGGTCCAAGTCCGAACATATTCATTTTAGAAATCGGCAAATTTTCCGGAGAGTTCGGCATCATTTTGCTAAACACTTTATCTAAACCAGACTTCTTAATCTTTGGTGCGTGTGGATTTTTAATAATATTTAATCCCCAAAATGTAAAGAACATCGTAACTTCTTTCCCCAGCGATTTCGCACCAGTAGCGATAATAAAAGAAGCGAGTGCCTTATCTAAATCACCACTGAAAACGACCATAGTGGCACCGTCTTTCGTTTCAACAAGTGGCTGTGATGTTGATTGTTGCTGATTTTTTTGCAAAATGACGACGACTTTATCTGTTTGTTGTTCATTTTTTAGCACGGTATGGCCCGTTTTCTTAGCCCAAGCTTCAATATCAGCACAGAATCCAAAATCTGTTACCGTTATTTCCATCTGTTCGCCTATAGATAAAGTATTCATGACCTCATTTACTTTTAATAATGGGCCAGGGCATTGTAGACCACTTGCTTCAATTTTTATTCGGTTTGGATCAATTTGTGTTGACACTTCATTTTGTACGTATTTCCCTGCATAAGCTTCTATCCCGCCAGTTAAATTGATTGCATCATATCCACAGCTAGTTAAAAAGTCGGCAGCTTGTTTACTCCGATTCCCACTTCTGCAATACACATAAATCGTCTTGTTTTTCGGGATATCTTCTAATCTATCAGGAATATCATGGACCGAAATTAATGTACTATTAGCAAGATGTTTTAATTCATATTCAAAATCCTCCCTTACATCTAAAAGATAGATATTTTTTGCCATCAACGGTTCAATGTCATTGATGTGCATGTCATTTGTCGTTTTACTCATTGAATTCTCCCTTTCTATTATACCTATAGGGGTATAATAACCTACTAAGACACATTTGTCAAATACATAGGGGGGTATAATGGAGTTTGAGTTAATTTTTATAAATCGTAGTTATCCTATGGTAAATATCGAAATATACTTTATAATGAAAATATATACATTTTATAGGCGATACTTTATTGGCTATTTAGGAGGAAATAACAATCATGACAATGCAAAAGACGTTAACACTAGCTGGTTCAGATTCTAGTGGTGGAGCAGGAATTCAAGCAGATCTAAAAACATTCCAGGAGCATCATGTATATGGGATGACTGCATTAACATCTATCGTAACGATGGATCCAAATAATAATTGGGCACATGGAGTCACACCTATTGATGTACATGTTGTGGAGCAACAATTAAACACAATTTTATCAGTTGGAATCGATGCGATGAAAACAGGTATGCTCGGTTCTGTAGAAATAATTGAAGTAGGAGCAAAAAAAATAGACGAATATGAAATTGGACATGTCGTCATTGACCCTGTGATGGTATGTAAAGGGGAAGACGAAGTGTTACAACCTGAAAATACGGTTGCAATGCGTGAATTATTATTACCACGTGCTACGATCGTTACACCTAATTTATTTGAAGCTGGGCAACTCGCCGAAACAGGATCAATTCGAACGATTGATGAGATGAAAAATGCGGCAGAAAAAATTATTGCATTAGGTACACAAAATGTCGTAATTAAAGGTGGCGTTGGTGTGGAGGATGACCAAGCAGTCGACCTATTTTATGATGGGAAAGAATTTGTATTATTAACATCAGACAAACTTGATACGACGTTCAATCACGGAGCTGGTTGTACTTTTGCAGCAGCAATTACAGCAAACCTTGCAAAAGGTAAAACTGTAAAAGAATCAGTCGAACAAGCGAAACAATTCGTAACAGCAGCAATTAAGCACGGTTGGAAATTGAATGAATATGTTGGACCTGTTCGTCATGGTGCAATAAATGAATTTGAAGAAGTAGGAAAGTAAGCATAAAAATGACAGAAAAGCGATATAATTCGTTTCTCTGTCATTTTTTATTTGGAGAAAAAGCTTATATCGCATATTAACCAGACGGGTATTTGTACCATATCTAAAAAAGTGTAGAAAATTTTATTGACAACTATATCGTTTGACGATATACTTAATTTAGTGTATCGGTTGACGATATAACGTTAGATGATATAAGGGGCGATAAAGTGAAAACACCGTTAACAGAAGGGGTATACTATATTTTATTATCACTATATGAACCGAGGCATGGCTATGGCATCATGCAATATGTTTCGAACATTAGTAATGGGCGTGTCGAACTTGGGGCTGGAACATTATATGGTGCACTAAAATCCTTAGTTGAAAAAAAGTGGATTGAACAATTGGATGGAGACGGAAGAAGAAAGGAATATATCATTACCGAATTAGGCGAAAAGGCGGTCCATCTTGAAATTTCTCGTTTAGAGGAACTATATCATAATGGTCGGACGATTATAAAAGGAGGGAAAGAAAGTGACATTAGTTAAATATCGGTTTATGTTAGATTATGAGAAGGAAGAACGTTGGATTAATGAAATGAGTGCACAAGGTTGGCATTTGAAAAAGTTTTGCCTCGGTCGATTTGTTTTTGAAAGAGAAGAACAAGTAGAATATACTTATCGAAATGAGTATGTTATCGATATGAAAAAGGTAGAGAAAGAAGAATATAAATCTTTATTGGAAGATAGTGGGGCCGAAATTGTTCATGAATCTTTCGGATGGATATATGTCCGAAAATTAGCGAGTGAAGGACCATTTGAAATATTTTCAGATAGTGCATCAAAAATTACATATTACAACAAAGTCCAAAACATAATCATGACATTATTCGGGATTAATATTTTCATGTTTTTTCTAAATGCTATTTTATTTAGCCAACATGATCCATTTAATGGCCTTAATTTTACTGTTGGAATCATCAATGGTATTGTTGCGCTCGTATTATTAATTCCAATAAAGCATATTAAGCGATCCAAAAAAGAATTAGAACGAGAGCAATTATTTTATGAATAATGGAGCGCGATAGGAGGAATTCCTCCTATCACGGAAAAATTTTATATTTGTTTCATCAATGTACCGACAAATTTTTCTAAATATGTTTCATCGATTTTGTCGAATCGATTATAATTTGGGCTGTCTATATCAAGAACCCCAATGACTTCATCATTTTTAATCATTGGAATAACAATTTCTGATTTACTTTGTGGATCACATGCAATATGTCCAGGGAATTCATGAACATTTTCAATGAGCATCGTTATTTTTTGTTCAACGGCTGTACCGCAAACACCGCGTCCAGATGGAATACGGATACATGCTGGTAGTCCTTGGAAAGGTCCTAAAACTAATTCATTTTCTTTCCATAAATAAAACCCAACCCAATTAATGTCATCTAAAAATTGATTTAATAATGCAGAAGCATTCGATAAGTTCGCAATCATATCTTGTTCTCCAGTGATGAGAGCCTCTAATTGTTGAGTAACTGTTTCATAATTTTCTTCGCGCGTGCCTGTATATAAAGTTTGTGCAAACATACATCATACTCCTATCCATCTTATTTTCTTAATCATATCAAAATTGAACAAAACAATACATTGTTACGTTTGTAACTACATATAAAAAACGCCTGTATACTCCATACAGGCGTTTATCTTTGAAACTCATCTCATGGAGTTTCTCTCATTTGTGGCGAAGAATCATGTGTTCACATTCACATATCAAGCATTCTTCGACTTACACAAAGCAGCTCATCGCTCGATTATTATACCATGAAATGATAGGAATTACGATTATTCTTTTAACTCTTTTCCCATTCCTTTTAGAAAATGAAGCCCGAAACCTACTGCACGATTAATATCAGGATCATTTAAAGACCGCATTAAATCAAAGAGTTTTATCTTTTGTTCGGTGTCTACAAACTCATGGCCTTCTTTTAGTCCGGAAACAACCCCATGAACGACATTTTTTGTTTGATCTGGGTCAGCTTCCATCATTGCGCCTGTTGCTCCAATAATTGTATTTAAAAGGTTTGTAACAGGTTCCTTTGTCACTTGTTCGAGCCCAATTTTAGCGATATCTTCTTTTGCTAATAACATTGCTTTCAATGCATCTAATGCACCAATTGTCCTTAGTTCTCCAACAATATCTAATAATTGATCTAAACTTTCTTCATTATTTGCAAATTTTTCTTTTAAATTGTCTAATTTTGCATCGATTTGTTGTTCTTTCGTTAATGTAGGTCGACGAATTTCGCGAATCGGTTCTGCCATGGAAAAATACCCTCCTTAATTTTTTGTCGTTAAATGAACATAACCGGGACGATTCCATTTACGTTCTACTTCGACCCCTTTTTGTGGGTTCCGTTTTTTATTTCGATGATTCGTTTTAGGAAGTGGAGATGCTCCATTTTTCGATAATACTTCCATTTTTACTTTCGTTTGTTTATATGCAGGTGTGTTTGTTCGGCCATCATAAATTGGTCCCGTTAAAAAGTTAATGGCAGACTCTTTGCTTACAGAGTTCATTGGTAAAAATAATTCGTTCTTTTGCACGCGGTCTGTTACGAGTGCAGGTAATCGAACAGTTCCAAATGGTGATGTAAGACGGACGATTGCACCAGATGAAAATTCACGTTCCTTCGCAAGTTGTGGCGATACTTCCACAAAGATTTCAGGTACTTTTTCTTGAATTCCATCAGATTTGTTTGTTAAGTTACCTTCATGAAAATGTTCTAACATCCGGCCATTATTAATATGCAAGTCGAACTCATCTTCAAAATCATGTGGTTCTACCCAGTGTGATAATGCAAAACGTGCTTTTTTATCGGAAAAATTAAAGCCGTCTTTATATAATAACGGAGTGTGTTTTCCGTCAAGGCTTCCCCATAAAAAGCTTCCCCAATCTTCTAAAATATTATAGTTTGCTTGGGAAAAAATAGGTGAAAGTGATGCCATCTCGTCGAAAATATCACTTGGATGTGCATAGTTCCAATTTGCACCTAAATGGTTAGCAATTTCTTGTAAGATCCACCAATCTGGTTTTGCATCACCCAATGTAGGCATTACTTGATAAAGTCTTTGCACACGTCGTTCTGTATTTGTAAAGGTTCCTTCTTTTTCTAATGATGGAGCGGCAGGTAAGATAACGTCTGCGTATTGTGCTGTGCGAGAGAAAAAGACATCTTGTACGACAAAGAAATCTAGTTTTGATAATATTTTATCGACGTGATTTGCATCGGCGTCTACTAATGCCATATCTTCACCCATTAAATACATTGCATGCATTTTTCCTTCATCGATGGAGCGAAGCATTTGAATGTTGTCTAATCCAGGTTTGTCATCAATTTTCACACTGTATGCTTGCTCGAATTTTTCACGAGCATGATTTTCTGTTACATGTTGATACCCTGGTAGCCATGCTGGAAGTGTACCCATATCACATGCTCCTTGTACGTTATTATGTCCACGTAGTGGGTAAGAACCGGCACCTTCACGTCGATAGTTTCCTGTTGCAAGCAATAGATTTGAAATTGCCGCAGATGTGTCAGAACCACCTGTATTTTGTGTAACACCCATTCCCCATAAGATGCATGTGCCATCAGCATCACGGATCATTTCCGATATTTCAATTAATGTAGCCTCGGGAATGCCTGTTTGCTCTTCGGCATATTGTAATGTATATGTTTCTAGTAATTCTTTTAATTCATCAAAATAATGTACGTTTTCTTGAATAAATTCGTTGTCATGCCATCCTTGTTGTATCATATAATTCGTTATCGCCATGATCCATACTTGGTCTGTTCCTTGTTTTGGTCGAATAAAGACATCTGAACGTTCGGCCATTTCATTTTTTCTTAAATCTGATACGATCAACTTTTGACCGTGTAATTTGTTCGCACGTTTTACACGTGTCGCTAAAACAGGGTGTGCTTCTGCAGGATTCGCACCAATTATGATGACAAGACCTGCTTTTGCTATGTCTTTAATCGTTCCGGCATCGCCCCCCATCCCAACTGTTCGCATTAATCCATCTGTTGCAGGGGATTGACAATAACGAGAACAATTATCGACATTATTCGTTTCAAATAGTTGGCGGGCAAGTTTTTGCATGAGGTAGTTTTCTTCGTTTGTCACTTTGGAAGAGGAAATAAAACCAACACCATCTTTTCCGTGTTTTTCTTTCACTTCACGAAGCTTTTTGGCAACGAGAGATAATGCTTCCTCCCAGCTCGCTTCTTCAAAGGCACCGTTTTTCCGAATGAGTGGGGTAGTAATTCTTTCTTCTGAGTTCACAAAATCCCATCCAAATTTTCCTTTTACACATGTAGATACCGCATTTACTGGTCCTTCACTTGGCTGTACTTTTAAAATTTCTCTTCCTTTTGTCCATACTTCAAACGTACATCCCACTCCGCAAAACGTACATACTGTTTTCGTTTTCTTCGTACGTGTTTCCCGCATTTTCGCTTCTGCATCTGATACGGCCATAATGCTACTATATCCTGGTTCCACATCTTTCACGAGGTCGATCATCGGATTTAGCATATCTGGTTTTAAACCAGTCATAAAACCAGCATTACCGAGCATTGATTTTTCCATTAAAGCATTACAAGGACAGACAGACACACATTGTCCACAGCTAACGCAAGATGATTCGTTGATTGACACACCTTCATCCCATATGACACGGGGACGATCTGCTTCCCAATCAATAGATAGTGTCTCATTTACTTGTAAACTTTGACATACTTCTACACAACGTCCACAAGCAATACATTGGTTTGGATCATATCGATAGAAAGGGTGTGACATGTCTACTTCGCTTTCATCGACTTTTGGTGTGTAAGGATATTTTTGATGTTCAATTCCCATTTCCTTTACCGTATTATGTAATGTACAATCCCCATTGTTATTGTCACAAACCGTACAATATAATGAATGGTTTTCTAAAATACGATCCATCGCTTCTGTTTGCGCAACTTTAGCACTGTTTGATTGTAATTGTATGTTCATATTTTTCGTTAATGGGGTAGAACATGCTCGTACAAGCTCTCCATCCACTTCGACGATACATGTATCACAAGTTTGTACAGGATCTACTAATGGATTATAACAAACTTGTGGGTGAGCAATTTTTTCTTTGTTTAATAGTTGAATTATCGTTTTTTCATCAGTTACTTCATAAGTTTGATCGTTTATTTTTACCGAAAAAGCAGTTTCTGACATGGTGTAGCCTCCTTTTATAATGAAAAAATCCACTACAAAATTATCCTTCCTCGAAAGCATTCAAATGGATAAAGGTGTAGTGGAGTAGTTTTAGAGCAGGTCGTGTTTTTAATTACAGTTCATATGACTGACAGTGTAAACTATCAACCATCTTTCTCATATTTTACCATGCTCAATCAGAAGATTCAATATGATAAAACGGGTTAGAAGTTGCAAGAATCCGGGTCAAAGTTGCAAGAATACAGGTCAAAGTTGCAAGAATACGTGCCAAAGTTGCAAGAATACGTGCCGAAGTTGCAAGAATGCAGGTCAAAGTTGCAAGAATACGTGCCGAAGTTGCAAGAATGCAGGCCGAAGTTGCAAGAATGCAGGCCGAAGTTGCAAGAATGCAGGCCGAAGTTGCAAGAATGCAGGTCAAAGTTGCAAGAATCCGGGTCAAAGTTGCAAGAATACGTGCTGAAGTTGCAAGAATACGTGCCGAAGTTGCAAGAATCCACCCGAAAGTCGCAAACCCCCCCAAAGCTCCCCAACCAAATCCAAAAGAACATCAAAAAAACGATCAGAACGACTATGTAGTTTTTAGCATAGTGTTCCTGATCGTTTGTAGTTTAATTATTTATCTAGCATCCATGCAGGTTTACCGAAGCCTTCGAACTCTTCGTCGATAACAGCTTCAAATTCATCTGACTCGATTACATCAATGATATCAAGTGCAAATTGTTTATTCGCATCTTCTGCCTTTACTGCAACAATATTTCTAAATTGGTCCGGCATATCTTCTAACGCAATCGCGTCCATTAAATCCATATTTGCTGCAATCGCAAAGTTTCCTGGAACTGCTGCTATATCAGCATCATCGACAGAACGTGGTAATTGACCGGCTTCAATTGGTAAAAACTCTAAATTTTTGTCGTTTTTTGTAATATCTTTTTCAGAAGCTTTTAATGGTTCAACATCTCCATCAATTTCAATTAACCCTAAATCTTCAAATGTAATTAATGTTCTTGCAGCATTAACTGGATCGTTCGGAATTGTAACAGTTGCACCATCTTCAATGTCTTCTACTGATTCATATTTGTTCGAGAAAAGTCCTAATGGAGCAGTCGGTACAACGATTAAATCTTTTAAATCCATATCATTTTCTTCCGCGAAGTTTTCTAAGTAAATTACATGTTGGAATAGGTTTGCATCAATTGATCCGTCATTTAACGCATTGTTCGGTTGTACATAATCACTAAACTCTGTTAATTTCACTTCATACCCTTTTTCTTCTAGGCCAGGAATAATCGCTTTTGTTAACATATCACTGTAAGGACCAGCTGTTGCACCGAAGTGTAATTCCTTTGTTTCATCTACATTGGAAGATCCATTTCCGTCATTATTGCTACCACATGCAGCTAAAATAGCGACGATACTTACTAAAACAATTGTAAAAATCCACTTTTTCATTTTATTTCCCCCTAATAATTAACTTTTATCCACTGCTTTTGCAGCTTTATCTCCAATCCATTGGAAAATTTGTACTAATAGTAATAAAATTACGACCGTTAAAATCATAATCGTATTATCATATCGATAGTAACCAAATCGAATTGCTAAATCACCGATACCTCCACCACCAACGAAACCAGCCATTGCAGAATAAGCAACTAAACTAATTACGGTTAATGTGATACCTTGGATAATACTAGATTTTGCTTCTGGAATTAATACATCTTTAATAATCATCCAAGGTGTTGCACCAACTGCGATTGCTGCTTCAATTACTCCCTTATCAATTTCACGAAGCGATGTTTCCACAATACGTGCAAAGAATGGGATCGCTGCAACAGATAAAGCGACACTTGCAGCAGTAGGCCCAATCGAGTTACCGACGACTAACTTTGTAAATGGTGTGATAGCTACCATTAAAATAATGAACGGGATGGAACGAATGACGTTTACAACAAACCCGAGGACGGACTTTATCGGTTTATTTTCGAGAAATAGTCCTTTATCCGTGACGAATAAAATAATCCCTAATGGTAATCCGATGATGAGCGCAACGAGTAGGGCAATTCCTATCATATAAATCGTTTCTCCAAATGCTTGCGTCATTTCGGGTAACAATTCCATGATGCGATCCATATCAAATAGCATCACGAATCACCTCCACATCTACTAGTTGTGATGACATATAATCGATTGCTTTACCAATTTCAGTATTGTCACCTTTCATTTCCATAACGAACATTCCAAGTGGACGTTCTTGAATATATTCAATTAATCCGTGTAAGAAATTACCTTTTACATCAAATGTTTGAATCATATCAGAAATGACGCTTTCCCCAGCAACTTCTCCACGGAACGTAATTTTAACAATTTGTCCAGTACATTTTTGTAACATTTCTTCTGGTACGTCGATATTTACGACATCTTTAATGAATGTTTTCGTTAATTCATTTTTCGGTGTAGAAAAAATGTCATATACGTTTCCGGATTCAACAACTGATCCATCTTGCATAATCGCCATACGGTCACAAATTTCTTTCACGACATTCATTTCATGAGTAATTAATACGATCGTTATATTTAACTCACGGTTTATTTTTTTTAGTAATTTTAAAATGGATGACGTCGTATTCGGATCGAGAGCAGAAGTAGCTTCGTCACAAAGTAATACAGATGGATCATTCGCCAGTGCACGAGCAATACCGACACGTTGTTTTTGACCACCACTTAGTTGTGCAGGGAAGACATCCTTTTTATCTGCTAAATCTACCATATTTAAAAGTTCTTCGACACGTTTATCAATATCTTTTGCTGGTGTGGCTGCTGCCCGTAGAGCGAATGAGATGTTTTCGGCAACTGTTTTTTGGCTAATTAAATGGAAATGTTGGAAAATCATGCCGATTTTTAAACGTGCTTTACGTAAGTTGTTTGCATCCAAAGACATTAAATCAAGCCCGTCAACTAATATTCGTCCGTCTGTAGGTCTTTCTAGTAAGTTAATGCAGCGTAATAAAGAACTTTTACCTGCCCCAGAATATCCGACAATACCGAAGATTTCTCCTTCGTTAATCGTTAAAGATACATTGTCGACCCCAATGACATCTCTATCCTTCGTTTGATACACTTTTGTTAAATTTTCAATTTGAATCATTGCTAGTCTCCTTTTGCAAAAACATAAAAAAACTTCTTTCACAAATATGAAAGAAGAACTGTTAATTTTCAGCTTATCTTTCAGAAATTTGTACGTTCTGAAGGAATTGGCACCTTCCATAATGGGGTTGCCGGACGTCATAGGGCCTTGTCCCTCGGTCACTCTTGATAAGTTATCGACTTATATAATTGTGAAATTTCATATCATTCAAACTAACATATCTAATGATAGCTACTTTCATTTACTTTGTCAATAATTACTGAAAATTTCTTTCTTTTCGAATTTATATTCTTTATACTTATTGTAGAATGATAGAAATGAAATGAGGAATATTAATATGAAATTATCGAATCGATTACAGAATTTGCCAGCACATTTTTTCTCGCAATTAACAAGAAATGTTCAACAAGCTGTTAGTGAAGGGAGAGATGTTATTAATTTAGGTAGAGGAAATCCTGATAAACCAACTCCGCCACATATCGTAAAGGCATTACAAGATGCAGTAGAAGATCCAGAAACACATGGCTATGCACCATTTCGAGGTACGACGGAATTAAAAGAAGCGATAGCGATATTTTATAAACGTGAATATGGGGTAAATCTAGATCCGGAAACAGAGGTTGCCATTTTATTCGGTTCGAAAGCGGGAGTTGTTGAATTACCATTGGCGATCATGGATTCGGGAGAAGTTCTCTTACTTCCAGACCCAGGTTATCCAGATTATTTATCTGGTGTTGGTCTGGCAGATATACGGTTCGAAACGATGCCATTATTAGAAGAAAATAACTATTATCCTAACTATGATGAAATAGCTGACGATATTAAACGAGATGCAACATTAATGTATTTAAATTATCCAAGTAATCCGACGAGTGCGATAGCTGATGAGCCATTTTTTAATGAGACAGTTCAATTCGCGAAAAAAAATAATATTGCGGTTATGCATGATTTTGCTTATGGTGGGATCGGATTTGATGGAAAAAAACCGGTAAGTTTTTTACAAGCAGAAGGGGCGAAAGATGTCGGAGTGGAAATGTATACGATGTCGAAAACATTCAATATGGCTGGATGGCGTGTCGGATTTGCTTTAGGAAATAAAGAGATTGTCGGTGCAATTAATTTATTACAAGATCATATGTTTATTAATCAATTCCCAGCTGTTCAACGTGCAGCTGCAAAGGCATTATTAGGGGAGCAAACGGCGGCGAAAGACATAGTCGCATTATATGAACATCGTCGTAATGTGTTTATCGAAGCTTGTAAAAAGATCGGGTGGAAAGTCGAAGCACCAAAAGCGTCTTTTTTCGCTTGGTTAAAGGTTCCAAATGGACATACGAGTGAATCATTTACGGATTTGTTGTTGAATGAAGCAAATATTGCTGTTGCTCCAGGTATTGCTTTTGGGGCACATGGAGAAGGGTATGTACGAATTGGGTTATTGGAGGAAGAAAATCGTTTACGTGAAGCGGTAGAACGGATAGGGAAACTGGACTTATTTTAATATAGGTCCAGTTTTTCTACGGATAAAATTCATTTGAAAGAGAGGGGGAGCGGTATGAAAGTAATTGATTTAACAGTGACATTGAACGAAAAAATGGACGTTTATCCTGGAGATCCAGCAGTTACGATTGAAAAAGTCCATACATATGGCAAAAATGGCTGGGAATTAAGGAAGTTAACATTAGGTACGCATACTGGCACACATGTCGATGCGTTTTCGCATATGCATAAAGGAAAAGCAAATTTAGATGAAATGCCGATCGAACGATTTTTTGGAGAAGCACAAGTAGTTCAAATAGATGCACAATGGCCGAGGGAGATAGGCTTATTCTTTACTGCACCATTGGACGAAACATATATAGATAAATTATTGCACGCAAAACCTTCCTTTGTCGGTGGAGAAATGACGGAACGATTAGAAAGAATGTTATTAGCGAACGATATTATTACCTATACAGACCTAATCAATTTAGAAAAAATTCCATTCCATCAAACATTTACATTTTATGGACTACCTTTAAAAATAGAAAAAGGGGACGGATCACCAGTCCGCGCGATCGCTATATTATAAAGGCAATCATTAGCATAGCCGGAGAAGACGGGGAGGATCATTCCTCGTCTTTTTTTATCATTTTTCTTGCTTCAACTTACAAATTGGAACAAATAGAGAAATTTATACAATATAAAGTTAAATAATGGATGATCTAAAAGAGAATTTTTAATGATGTATGAAAAAAATCAAACTTTTTATATAAGTGATCGTCTAATATATAGCAGGTGAAGGGGGAGTCCATTGGAGAAAATTACAAAAAAAGCTATTGCCGGAGATAAAGAGGCATTTATATTGCTTATTGATACAGTAAAAGCTGATATTTATCGCACAGCATTTAGTTACATGAAAACAGAAGAGCTTGCATTAGAAGTAGTACAAGAAGTTACATATCGCGCATTGATTAATATCCATTCAATACGACAACCTGCCTATATTAAAACGTGGTTTATTCGAATTACGATTAATTATTGTAATGATTTAATACGGGAACGAAAAAAAGTGCTGCAATTAGAAGAAACGATGATACCATCAGCTTATGAGAAAGACTTTCTATTATTAGAGATGGAAGAACTATTAGAAAAATTATCTAATCAAGAAAGAGAATGGATAGTTTTAAAATATATTCACGGCATATCTTTTAAAGAAATGGCTGAAGTGTTTCGTACGAATGAAAATACGATGAAAACAAGAGTATATAAAACTTTAGATAAACTACGTCATTTGGCAAAGAAAGGGGAAGTGTAAATGAAACATGAAGATGTAGAAAAGCAACTCGAAAATTATAAAAACAAAATAGAAAACATTTCCATCCCCGAGAAATTGTTAGATGAAGCGATAGAAAAAGGTATGAAGCAACATAAGGAGAGCAAAGTTTCTAAGAAAAAACGCCGTTATTATTTACCAAAATGGACATGGGCAGCTATCATTATTCTTCTTGCTGGATGCGTATGGACAGTTTATTTGATTGATCCAGTATTTTTACGTGGAAATCCTAGTTGGGAATCGGCAATGCAAAATGAATATTATCATGAAATAAATTATACAGAGAAAAAGGAAGGCATTAACTTTACATTACATGGAGTAATGATGGATGAAAAAAACATTGTATCTTTTATAACGATTGAAACAGAAAATAAAGTGGATTATGCCTCCATTGGAAAGATACAATTATTTGATCAACAGGGGAAAGAACTGATTTTTAATGGAAGTTATGGGCCAATAGATGACGATGATGGTACGAAGAAAAAACGTTTTCGTCATACAGTCGATGCACAAATATCATCAGAAGATACGTTGAAAAATGGCTTGCGTATAGAAATGGATGTGCACGTACAAGAAGAGGGGGTGGATGAGAATGTGGAAACATTTTCGGTACCAATTGAGGTTGAGCAGATTAAGTTAGCAAAGAAACAGCAATATGAAGTAAATGAAACAATTGAGATAGACGGTCAAAAAATAACGATTGAAAAAATAGTCATGTATCCAACAAGGGCGGAAGTACATATCGTGTTAGATTCGACTAATACAAAAGATATATTGGATTATACGAATTTACAATTAGAAGATGGAAAAGGGAAGATATGGGGGAAAGTTTCAAATGGCGTAGTAAACATGATGGATGAGAAAGAGCCACATAAAGATATTTTATATTTAGAGAGTAGCTATTTTGAAGTACCAGAACAATTATTTATGACATTGAGCAAAGTGCAAGCAGTGAATAAAAATGAAAGAGAAATTATTTACTCAATGGATGAAGGAAAAATTATTCAAGCGCCTGATAATGGTAAATTAATTGAATCAGTTTTTGTGGAAGATAAATCATTAGTATTTGCTATAAATACTCCATCAGAGGAAGATTTTCCATTTGGAATGTTCAGTCATGTGCTAGATGAGCAAGGGAAGGAATTGGAGTTATATTCTAGTTTCAATTCTATAAGAAATGGAAAAGGATATTATGGGGTAGAATTTAAAGATATTGATACACTAAAAGGGAATATTTACATTCCAGTGCAATATTACCCGACATTTTTAGAGGCGGAAAAAGAAATCAAACTACAAATAAAATAGTGCCAAAACAGTGATTAGTATATCTTATAAAAAGTGAGTCCAATAAAATACGCACCCTCTAAAGTAATAAACTACATGTAGAGGGTGCTTTTTATAGTGTACACACCGATTTGAAAAAAACGATAGCAACA